>JBIIDU010000178.1:0-5060 GCA_044238165.1 Ferruginibacter sp.
GATAAGCTTGACGGAAAAATCGACACCCTGGTCAGCATCTCGCACAACGAAGAGGTCAACGTGCAGGTTTCCGATGCCCTGTTCCGGAAAGTGAAGGGGCTGCAGGATTATGTGGAGGTGAACAAGACCGTGCTGACCAACAACGAAAAGATCGGCCAGTTGCGGTATATCGAAGACCTGCTCCGCACATTCCGTGTTCGCTGGAAATCGCGCCTTATCAATCCGGCCCTCGCTCCGGTGCTCGTTGAAAATTTTGGCGAAATCCTCAAGGCGAATATCGACAGCCAGAGCATGGCCCCCTACATCGCCTCCGTTCCCTTCGAAGTGGGTGTCATCAACAGCGAACTGTTTCGTGCCAACAAGGGTTACGAAGAAAGCCAGAAAACGCTATACCTGAAGTATGCCGCATTGCACCCCGACAAGATCCTTTCCACCATTGGCCCCTACGCCGATGAGCCTTTCGCCGACAGCCTGGTAGTGCTGGCCTGCAAAAACAACCCGAAGCAGCTGTATGATTTCGCTTCAGCGACCAACAGTTCCGTGGGAAGGCTCATCCGACGCAGCACCGACCCTATGGTGAAGGCCGTTTACCAGCTCAGTCAAACGCCCAATGCCCTGCGCTATTATCCTTTTCTCGACGATATCCTTTCCGGAAGGCAATCCGTTGACAGCCTCCGCAAATATGCGAGTGACGGCCCCGGCGGATATGACAGCGTCGGCTATTACCGTATGCTCGTGAAAACGGAAACCGCCTATTACAAGCGGCTGGTGGCAGGCGACACGCCGGTGGCCATGTTCGGCACCAACGGCCTTCGCGATATGCTGCACAACAAAGCCATCCAGCATTTCATCACACCCATCAACGAACTGCACGACCAATCCAACCTGGCAATACGGATGAAGGCCATCGAACCCCTGACGGCCCAGGAGCTCTATTACATGATGGTGATGGGGGAGAATGAGATCTACACTTCCAGTTACAAGCACAGTTTCAACCGGCTGATCCAGATGCAGGGCCCCGAGCCCCGGATGGACCAGCTGCTGGTGTCGGTCAATATGGATTTCTTCAAGAAATTCATCAAAATGGCCGCCAATTTCAACCAGCTCGACACCTTGCTGAAGATGATGCCACCGGCCAACGCCACTATCCTTATGCGCGCCTTTGTGGCCAACCTTGACCATACCGGCGACCTGGAAGATGCCGTGGATGTGGCCGACAGCTATGCCAGCATCAACAATCCCGAATTGCAGGCCACCATCCTGCAGTATGTGAAGGAAAATGAGCGCCGCAGCCAGGATGCAGGCAACCAGCGGGGTAAGGCGGTGTATGGTTTGCTCAAAACCATTTTCGAATCGTTCAACGACAACAGCATCGACCTGACCGAGCAACTGGGTATTCCTCCGATCTTCCGGGTCGACCCTTCCTATCTGGCCGACGACAGCGGACGGATCGTGGAACAGGTTTTTTTCTACGGCGACGAGGACGGGAAACAGTATTTCCCCGCTTTCAGGAATTCCTTTCCGCCCAATGAATGGAAAATCACACAGAATAAGGAGTGGGTTGAAATCAAATCGCTGAAAGGCCGCCGGGTGTGGATCTATGCCAACCTGCCGCTCGACAGCGACAAGAACCTCGACGACTCCGCACAGGTGCATCTGGGGAAATACCTGCGCAAAAATGACCTGACGCCTTCCGTTGTCATCCACCGCGGACACAGTTACTGGCTACCCGGCACCATTGAGCGTATGGAAGGCGATGCCAAAATCATCCTGCTCGGCAGCTGCGGCGGATATAAGAACCTGAGTGAGATACTGGCCATCAGTCCCGATGCCCATATCATTTCCACCAAGGAAATCGGCAAGGGCGATATCAACAAGCCCATCATCAACTACCTCAACCAGACTTTTGTTTCCGGCAAGCCGCTGGTATGGAAAGAAATGTGGGGCAATCTAAACAAGATGTTTGCCGCCGAACCCAACAAGGCGATGAAAGAAAGCTGGGACGATTATGTTCCTCCCTATAGGAACCTGGGCGCCATTTTCATCAAGGCCTACAACAAGATGATGGAAAACGACTGACCGAAAATGAACCACCCGCCGGTGTACCTTTGCTCCCCTTCATACTGAAACCATAAAACGCCGCATACCGCCGGATTTCTCTTGCCAACTCCACACATGACTGATCCATCACCCGGAAAAAACAAAAAGATATTTGACTTCCGGTTGCTGCGGCGGTTGCTGGTTTTCGCCCGCCCCTGCCGGAAAAAACTCTACTGGGCCCTTTTTCTGGCGGTATTGCTGGCCGTGCTTTCGCCGCTCCGGCCCTGGCTCATACAGGCTACCATCAACAGGGGGCTGCAGCCCGGAGTGGAAATGGCATGGCTTCGGGGACCGGTGAACGTGATACTGGGCCTTGCCGTCATACAGTTTGTGCTGCTGCTGCTGGAAACGGTCTGCCGCTTCGTGCTTTCCTATTTCACGGCTTCCATCGGCCAGCATGTGGTGCGCGACATGCGCACGGCCACGTTCCGCCATGTATTGGGCTTCAACCTCCGGCAGTACGACACCACACCCATCGGCACGCTCACCACCCGTACGATCAACGACATTGAATCGGTGAATGATGTGTTCAGCGACGGGCTCATTCCCATCATCGCCGACCTTTTGTCGATCATAGCGGTACTCTCGTACATGTTTTATGCCGACTGGTCGCTGACGCTGGTCTGCCTCGCACCTTTTCCTATTTTGCTGCTGGCCACCTATTATTTCAAGGAAAGCGTGAACCGGTCGTTCATGCGTGTACGCAATGCCGTTGCAGCGCTCAACACGTTTGTTCAGGAACATATCAGTGGGATGGCCGTGGTGCAGGCATTTGCCGCCGAGGAGCGCGAATACGAACGGTTCCGGAACATCAACGCCGAACACCGCGATGCCAATGTGCGGGCCATCCTGGCCTATGCCCTATTCTTTCCCGCTGTGGAACTGGTGCTGGCCCTTTCGCTGGGCCTGCTCGTCTGGTGGGCCGGGGGGCGGCAGCAGGCGGAACTGGCGGGCAATGTCACCGCGTTCATCCTTTGTCTGAACCAGCTCTTCCGTCCGCTGCGGGTGATTGCCGACAAATTCAATGTGCTGCAGATGGGCATGATTGCCGGCGAGCGGGTTTTTACCGTGCTCGACAATGCCGACTCGGCTGCAGATACAGGAACCCGGGCGCCTGAAGTACTGCAGGGGAGCATCGCTTTCAATAACGTCCATTTCTCATACGGGCCGGGGGAAGACGTGCTGCGGGATATTTCTTTCAGGATTGAAAAAGGGCAAACCCTGGCGGTGGTGGGCGATACAGGAAGCGGCAAGACTTCGCTGATCAGTCTCATCAACCGGCTCTATCCGGTGCGCGCGGGGCAGATTACCATCGATGATGTGCCCATCGGGGAGTACCGCCTTGAATTTCTACGGAGCCGCATTGCGGTGGTGTTGCAGGATGTGTTTCTCTTCAGTGGGTCCGTTTACGACAATATCACCCTGCGCAATCCGGACATAGCCCCTGCACGGGTGGAGGAAGTGGCAAGGATGATCGGCATCCACGATTTCATCATGCGGCTGCCGGGCCAGTACCACTACGCGGTGATGGAACGCGGTGCTACGCTCTCGCTGGGCCAGCGCCAGCTGATTTCCTTCGCCAGGGCCCTGCTTTTTGATCCGGCCATCCTGATACTTGATGAAGCCACTTCGTCGGTGGACAGTGAAAGCGAACAAATGATCGAGGGGGCCATTGCCAAAATGGTGGAAGGGCGAACCTCCATCATCATCGCCCACCGGCTGAGCACCATCCGCCGGGCCCATCAGATTATTGTGCTGCAGCAGGGGCGGATTGTGGAAGCCGGAACCCATGAACAGTTGATGCAGCTGGGCGGCGCTTATGCACAGCTGCACAACATGCAGTTTGAAAGTGAAGAAAAAGCGGGCTGAATTGCTGTGGCCGCCGGATGATTTTAGTAAATTGCAATATGGCTTACAAAGACACCGAATTAGAAAACGAGTTTGATTCTAATCTGCATAAAGCACCTGCTGCCGACTATGAAAAAGCAGAATCAGACCTATTGATAAATGCCCTAAAGCGCAGCTATACGGAAAGGTTTTTAATGACGACCCGGCTCTATAAAATCGGGATGATGCTGAAAAACGCCAAAGTGACCCATCAGCCGTTTACTCCCAAACAATAATCCATGGACATTTTTGATGAAGAAATCATTGCTTTTTGGAAGTCCCTGGCATCAAACGGGGTCAGGTATATGACGGTTGGTGGTTATGCGGTAAATCTTCACGGCCATCAGCGGTTTACCGAGGATATGGATTTATGGATTGAAGACACCAAAGAAAACAGGGCTAATCTGCGAAAAGCATTTGATGAATGCGTCATGGGAGATTATTTCATGCTTGAAACCATGCAAATCGTTCCGGGGTGGACTGATTTCAGATTAAACAATGGATTGAGGCTGGATTTGCATATCAAGATGAAAGGCCTTGAGGGGTACACTTTTGATGAGTGCATGAACATGGCAACAATTGCAGAAATTAACCATATAAAAGTCCCTTTTATCCATATTAACCAGTTAATTGCCAATAAAAAAGCGGTGAATCGTCCCAAAGACCAACTGGATATTGCCCAACTTGAGAAAATTGTTCAACTCAGGCAGGAAACGGGGCTTGATTAAGCTGCCTCCCAACAACAAATTCTTTACTTTTATAAACATTTCAAAGCCTCCAACGCCTATCTTTGCGCCAAATTTTAAGAGGAATATGGCTCTTTTTCGTATCAAATCCATACTGGCAGCGGTTTTCAGCGGTTTTTTACTGTGCCTTACCGCACCGGTACTGGCGCAGGAACACCCGGCGGAAGGGGGGGAAGCCCATGCGGAAAAATTGGACCCCGCCAAAATCATCCTCGACCACATCAAAGATGCCCACGAGTTCCATTTTTTCACTATCGAAAACAAGCAGGATCCCCACCATTCCTTCCATGCTTCCATACCCCTTCCGGTAATCCTGTACGCTCCCTC
>JBIIDU010000180.1:0-5029 GCA_044238165.1 Ferruginibacter sp.
GGGTTAAAAGTTAAAGGTTTAAAAGTTCAATGTTCAAAGTTTAATGTTCAAAGTTCAATTTTCCCAGCAACGTCTCTTACTCCCTGCTATGTGAGCAGGCAAGGACGTTGCGTTTTTTGAGAAGCTGCCGGTACGGAATACGCAACGTCCTTTGGCCTCGCGCAGGGCTGGGCAAAGAGACGTTGCTGAGAAGGGAAGAAGTCAATGTTCAAGGTTCAATGTTCGCTCCGTAGCATTTTTATCGTCGCATCATTTATAACCCAACACTTAAAAAATAACATTCAAAAGGTGTCATTGCCTGGTGACCTTTGTGCGCTACTTTGTGGCCTTCGTGTTGAAATCTTTGGGAAACACAAAGTGGGCGAAGGAATGCAAGAGGGTCACAAGGAATTTTCGTTTCCGGGGGCTTTCGATTCATCTGTTGTATGAACCGTGTATAGAAGGGGGTTTTTATTTCGCAGATTCAACTTGCTCTTTGGCTACCCGGAGAAGGATGCATCACCAGACATTTCTGGGACAGAGATCTCCGTAGCTGTTGTTGAGTAGGAAGCCGATGACGATTTCGTGGCTGTTGCGTGAGTAGGTACTGAGCCGGCTGTTGAAGGTCATGTCGTAGGCATACCCGATATTGAAGGTGTTCGAAACATTGAAGCCCGCCATGGCTGTCATTCCCCCAAGCTGGTCGGATATACGGTATCCGCCGCCGATCCAGGCGATGTCGCGGTACTGGAGTTTGAGGTTGGTATGCACCTGGACGGGGAAGGGCTGTACAAATTGTAGGTTCACGGAGGGCAGGGCCGTGATATCGTCGCTGAGCCAGAAGCGGTATCCGCCGGTTACAAAAAGATGTGGCGTGTAAAAAGCACCGTAGTTGGATGCGTTGGTGAAGCTTGCTTTTCCGGGCAGGATGTTGAGCACCGAAGTGCCGATGAAATAATCTTTCGCGTAGAGCCAGAGGCCCGCACCGATTTCGGGAAGGAAATTGCTTAGTTCTCCATTGTTGAATCCAATGGCGGGGTCATTGGGATTCAGCGAGCCCCATATTATTTTGCTGCGGTCAAGGCTGGTGTTGGAGAAGCCCGCCTGAAAGCCTGCTGCGAGCGTAAGGCCGGTACTCAGCGGCCGGTGATAGGCATAGGTCAGGTAGGTGGAAAACCGGTTGATATAACCCGTGCGGTCGTTCATTACAATGATACCCGCGCCGTGGTGAGGAGCAGGGGTGATGTAGTCCATATATCTTCTCTCGCCCCGCACATTCGCCCCCCGTTTGCCGAAGGAAGTGGCGGTATTGTGATCGGCTTCCTTATCATGGCCGAAGGGTTTCTGAAAGCTGAAATAAGTAGTAACCGGAGCTCCGTCGATACCCGTCCACTGGTTGCGGTAACTGAGCTTCACATCGGTATAATTCTCGATGCCGCTCAGGGCGGGGTTCAGCAGGTAATTGTTGAGGATGTACTGGCTGTGTATGGGTTTCTGCTGGGCTGCTGCCTGATGCAATACGACGTAAACCATCAGCAAAAGGCAGGTTGTTTTTTTATATGGACTTGTTTTTCGCATGAAAGCGCAGAAGTTAGGCCGTTTTGGAATTTCGAAATGCAAGTTAAGGCATTTGCGCCGTGAATTGGAGGCTGATGCCGGGTCCGGAAGGGAAAACATCTGAAAGCGCTTTTTGTTTTACGTTACGGCAGCACGTAATTTAAAAGACCCTTGTTTAGAAGGCGTTTTTCTCCCCCTTTACAATGCCATAGATGGTCATGAACAGGATGCGGATGTCGAGCCAGATGCTCCAATTTTCGAGGTAATAAAGGTCGAGGAACACGCGGTTTTCGAGCTGGGCCATTTCGGTGATTTCGCCGCGGTACCCGTTCACCTGCGCCCATCCGGTGATGCCGGGCTTCACAAAGTGCCGTACCATGAAGTTTTCCACCACCTGCGAGTATTGCGAAGTATGTTTGAGCATATGCGGCCGCGGACCCACCAGGCTCATATTGCCGATAAGCACATTGATGAACTGGGGAAACTCGTCGAGGCTTGTTTTCCGGATGAAACGTCCTATGGGAGTGATGCGTTCGTCGTTCCGCCGGGCTTGCCGTGCATCGGCATCGGTATTGATGTACATGCTTCGGAATTTGTAGCAAACAAAGGGCTTGTTGTTCCGGCCGTTGCGCATTTGTTTGAAAAATACCGGTCCGCGGGAACTGAGTTTGATGAGCAGCGCCATCAGGGGAATGAGCCAGGTGAGGATGAGTAGTGTGACGGGAACGCTGACCAGCAGGTCGAGTATGCGCTTCTTGATGCGGTTGCCCATGTCGTCGAGCGGCTCGCTGCGCAGAGAAAGCACCGGCAATTCACCGATGTAGTTGATTACCACGGGTTTGTTGATGAACAGGTTGAAGTCGGGAACAATTTTGAACCGGATGCATTCCATTTCCGCCTTGTTCATCAATGAATAAATCAGCGGATTCTGCTCGGGGGTGATGGTGCTGTAAATTTCCTGCACCTCCATTTCGATAGCGGCTTCAACGGTTTTGGAAATGTCGGTGATGATGGGGTGCCGCGAAAGTTCCTTCACATTGGCTTCCTCTTCCACAAAACCCACCACCCGGCTGTTGATGCCTTCCTCTGAAAAATACTCCTCCAGCTTTTTTGCAGTTGCGTTGAAACCGATGATCAGTACATTGTTGTGCAGGAAGTTGGTGCGCCGGAAATAATTGCTGATGCCGATATAAATGAAGCGGTTGACGAGCAGCCCTGCGGCAAATCCGATGATGCATGCGAAAATGAAGAGGCGCGACAGGTCATACTGCCTGCTGAAGAAAAGGTAGAAAAGCAGACCGATCACCCAGAGCAGAAATACCTGCACTGTTCTTTTGGTAAATGCCTCAAAATTGAGGATGATGGCTCCGGAATAAGTACGTCCGCCGAGGGCAATCAATACCCAGATTAGGTTGATGACGACCCACATTTGCAGGTACGACTGGCGGTAGGAGGGGTCGATTTCCTTTTCGAGCAGCAGGGTACGCAACAGCAGCAAGGTGAGGTTGAGCATCAGCAGGTCAAGAAAAACCAGTGATTTCTGTAAATATTCCCGGAATTGCTTTTGCATGCTTCAGACTCCTCCTGTGTATTCGTGTAAGCAAATTTAATGCTATATTTAATGTGAGCGGGTCTTTGTCCATAACCTCTTTTCGGTTACCGGTAAGGCAATGGGACTAATGCTGCCAATCGATCCAGCCCTAAGGACAAAAGGAGTGGATCTTCTGTCCTTAGTATCCCGAATTTCTGATTCAGCATTTTGAATAGTGGAGGTTCTTTTTGGGAGAAGTTTCCCCGGATGCTCCGCTGCTCAGGTTTTCCTGATCAGTTCGGCCAGGTTGCGGCACTCCATCTTATGCATGATGTTTTTACGATGGGTTTTCACCGTCAGTTCGCTGATGAATAATCGTTCGCCGATGGCCTTGTTCGGTAACCCCTCTTTCAGCAGGGCGAGAATTTCCTTTTCTCTTGAGCTCAGCTTGAGTTTGTTGCTGAAACGGTCGGCGTTATCCCCCGGCGTTGATGCCGTGTTCGGGTCCATATACTTTTGATTTTCGCCAACCGCCGTCAGGGCATGTTGCAGGATTTCCGCTCCCGAGTTTTTCAACACATAGGCGTCAATGTATTTTGCCGAGGCCCCGTAGTCCACTTCCCCGGGCTGGTACATGCTCAGGATGATGATTTTGAGTGTGGGATGCTGTTTTTTTATGGCTGGAAGCAGCGAAAGGGTGTTCTGCCCCGACATATTGATGTCGAGCAGGAGAATAGAAGGTTCGTGTTCACGTAAATGGGGCAGGATGTCGTCCGCTTTTTCTATACAGCCGGCAATTGCGTACTTTTTTGACAGGCCGAGCGCATTGGCCACTCCTTTCGAAAAGAAGGGATGGTCTTCGGCGATGGACAGACTAATTTCTTTCGGCATGGTCGGTATTGTTGAATTCGATGGTGATCCGGCAACCCTTGCCCGGTGCCGTACTGATGTTGAAACGGCCGTTGACGAACGTTACCAGTTTTTTTATCTGTATGAATCCCAGACCGTCTGCAGTATGATCCGTATCGAAGCCGGCACCGTTGTCTTCCACATAAATTGCAATGATTTCTTTCTCAAGTATGAGTTGCACGATGCCGAAGGAGGCGGCGGAATGGCGGATGATATTTTGGGTGAGTTCCTGCAGGATGCTGTAGAGCATTATTTCCTGTGCAAAGGAAACACGTTGCAGGGAGCCGATCGATTCGAACTGCAGGCTGATTTTTCCGGTGCGGTTGATGGATCCGATCAATTGGCCGATGGTGTTGACCAGGCCGTTTTTCTGTAGCAGAAGGGGCGAAAGTTCGTGCGAGAAGCTTCTCACCTCATCGGCGAGTGCGCTCACTTCCCGGGCCACCGCATCTATTTCCGCCGCATCACTTTCGCTTTTCCCCGAGGCACCAATCGCATCAAGATTCATCCGTATGGCCGAAAGTTTGGCCCCGACTGTATCGTGCAGTATATTGCTAAAGCGCTGCATCTCCTGCTCCTTATAGGCCGAAATCGTTTTCATGATGTCTTCCTGCCGGGTGTTTTTTTCCAGCAGCAGCGACTCGGAAGTCTTCTTGAAGGAATTGAAGCGTGCCGCTATGGCCATGGTCATGATGAAGAGTTCCATGCAAATACCCAAATAGAGGGCGTTTTCTGTGATGATATGTTCCGGCAACAGGCTTTTCTCGTAGCCGACAAAAACAACCGACATAAGCACAAGGCTCAGCAGTGAGAGGGTGGTGTAGGTGGAAAAAGGTATTTTTTTCTTCATGCAGTGAAGGGATTCACCGCTGAGCAGCACGATTATCAGGGGCGAAAGGATGCTGTACACATTGAGCCAGAATTGCTTTTGGGAGAAATTTCCTATTGCCGCCGCAAACAGCCCGAACGCCCAGATTACAGCGAAGAAAAGCAGCAGGGAGTTATTGATGCGATGGAAGAGGGGTTGGCGTATTTTCAGTTCGAGCATGGTGT
>JBIIDU010000181.1:0-5025 GCA_044238165.1 Ferruginibacter sp.
AACAACCTGTTCGCCCTCGCCCTTGCAGGCGTCGCAGCGTCCTGCATCCACATTGAAGGAGAAGTGTTTGGGGAGGAAACCCCTCATTTTACTGAGCGGTTGTTCGCTGAACAGTTCCCTGATTTCGTCATATGCCTTGATATAGGTAACCGGATTGCTGCGCGACGACTTTCCGATGGGATCCTGATCCACCAGTTCGATATGTCCGGTTTCGTTCAGGTTTCCGGTAATTTCCCGGTGCAGGCCGGGCCGCTCGGTGCCTTCCCCCGATCGGCGCTGCAGTTCCGGGTAGAGAATCTGTTTCACCAGTGTGGTTTTTCCACTTCCGCTTACGCCACACACCACACAAAGCACCTGCAGGGGGAACTGTACGTCGATATTCCTGAGATTGTTTTGCCGCGCTCCCTTCACTTCAATGCTGTGCCGCCACTTTCTTACTGCGGCCGGTGGCGCTATGCTGAGCGTATGGTTCAGATACTGTCCGGTAAGGCTCTCGGGCTGCCGGATGATTTCTTCGTAACTGCCGTTTGCAACAACCTCGCCGCCAAGATGGCTGGCAAGCGGGCCCATGTCAATGATGTAATCAGCCTGGCGCATGATCTGTTCGTCGTGTTCGACAATGACAACGGTATTGCCCAGGTCACGCAGGTTTTTCAGTACACCGATGAGCTGTTCCGTGTCTTTGCTGTGCAGGCCGATGGATGGCTCATCGAGGATATAGAGTGAGTCGGTCAGATTGCTGCCCAGGCTGCGGGTCAGTTGTATGCGCTGGCTCTCACCACCACTCAGCGTAGAGGCCAGGCGGCTGAGCGTGAGGTAGCCCAGGCCCACATCTTTCAATGTGTTCAGCCGGTAGCGGATCTCATGCAGCAACCGGAAGGCGACCTGCTGTTCATAATCGCCCAGTACGAGTTTTTCCAGCCATTGCAACAGGTCTTCTACGGGCATGGCGCAAAGCTCACCGATGTGCCGGCCGCCGATTTGGACATAGAGCGCCTCTTTGCGTACGCGGTAACCCCGGCAGTCGTGACACAACGTACGACCCCGGTAGCGGCTGAGCAATACCCGGTACTGCACTTTGTAAAGGTTCTGCTCCACTTCGCTGAAAAAATCGTTGATGCCCTGGACCGTTGCATTACCTTCCCAGAGCAGCTTATTTTGTGCTGCAGTCAGTTCGCTGACGGGCTTATGAATGGGGAAGCCGTTTTTCGACGCCGCGGAAATGAACTGGTCCTTCCATACCGAAAGTTTTTCTCCGCGCCAGGGAGCTACTGCCCCCTCGTACACACTGAGATTTTTTTGCGGAAGCACCAGATCCGGATCGATACCCAACACCTGTGAAAATCCCTCACAGGTGGGGCAGGCGCCATAGGGATTGTTGAATGAGAACAGGTTGGGTACCGGCAATTCGAAGGTGATGCCGTCGCAGACGAAGCGGTTGCTGAACACGACCGGTTCTCTTCCCTCGGCATGCAGCAGCAGTTCGCCATCGCCCTCCAGAAAAGCGGTACTAACGGAGTCGGCTATACGATGGAGATCGTCCTCGTCAAAGTCTTTTACAATAAGCCGGTCAATCAGGATCCGCGCCTGCTCTTTTTTGAGTGCTTCGCCGATGCGTTTGCGGAAGGCTTCCGGATCTTCCAGGATATCCTCGATCCTGACGGCTTCAGGCAGCGCCTTAAGGCCGGATACGGGCAACGCGATCCGCGTGAAACCTTTTTGCAGCAATATGTTGAGCTCTTCCGTCAATTCGCGATGCGCCGGAATGCGGAAGGGGACAAGCAGCATGACGCGTTCACCGTTTTTGAGTGCGGTAATGGCATCGGCAACATCCTTCACATCTTGCCGCTTTACGATACGGCCGCTGACCGGCGATACCGTCTGTCCTAGGCGCGCATACAGCAGGCGCAGGTAATCATACACTTCCGTCATGCTGCCAACCGTGCTGCGGGGAGTACGGGTAACCACTTTCTGCTCGATGGCGATTGCGGGACACAGCCCTTTTATATAATCGACATCGGGTTTGTTCATACGTTGCATGAACTGTCTTGCATATGCGCTCAGGCTTTCCGCATAACGGCGCTGTCCCTCTGCAAACAGTGTATCAATCGTGAGTGATGATTTTCCTGAGCCTGATACGCCGGTCACAACTACAAGTTTGCCTCTTGGTATTTTTACGGAGATATTTTTGAGGTTGTGCACGCGGGCTCCGTGAATATGGATCGGCGAAAGTGTTGCTGCTGCTGTTTTTGCGGCGAATGGCCGTTCGTTCTTTTTCATGTTGCTGTGCAACAAATGTAACAAGTAAACAGCAACGGATGTGATGCCATTCGTAGTTTTACTACATGATTTTACGATGGCATACCGTAAAAAAAGGTTAAAAAAAATATTGCTCTGTTAAAATTATTTTTATCTTCGAGTTCCAATATTCAATCTACGTGAAAAGCCCGCGGCACGCTCCTCACCGCTCCACTTCTCCCCGAAATTGTTTGTTGGCCTACTATCCAAATCTATAAACAACCAAAAACCGTTACATCATGAAATGCCTAGTCAGCCTCACTGATCAGCAGTTGGTACAACTGTATGTGGAAGGAAACACCGAAGCGCTCTCCACACTCGTCACCCGCTACAAGGACAAGATTTACACGTCCATTTACCTTCTGGTAAAAGACAAGTACCTCGCCGAAGACCTGTTCCAGGACGTCTTCATCCGCATCATCGACACCTTGAAGGGTGGCCGCTACACCGACGAGGGAAAATTCCTTCCCTGGGCTTTGCGCATCGCCCACAACATGTGTGTGGACCATTTCCGCAAAGTAAAGCGCAGCCCCAGCATCAAAACCAGCGACGACCGCGACATCTTTGAAGTGCTGAACTTCAGCGAGCCCGGCGCCGAGCAGAAAATGATGCAAAGCCAGAGCCACGACCGTGTGCGCCGTATGATCGACATGCTGCCCGAGGACCAGCGTGAAGTGATTATCATGCGTCACTATGCCGACCTCAGCTTCAAGGAAATCGCCGAGCTCACCAACTGCAGCATCAACACTGCGTTGGGAAGAATGCGCTACGGTCTGATCAATCTTCGGAAGATGATGACCGAAAAGCAGATCGCCCTCTGAGGGTGGTCCTGTCAGCGCTCTTCAATTTGAAAGTTTTCGCCCGGCGGTATATCCGCCGGGCTTTTTGTTAAAATAAACTACCCGTTCACCGCAATTCAGGCATTCTATTTGCCCTGAACCTGTGATTCTGTATTTTTACCCATAATATTTTCACTTCTGCGTCGTGCCTGGAACATATTGAAAGGTGTTGTCATTTCGCTCGTGGTGCTGCTGGTGCTGCTCTACGGCTTGCTCCATCTTTCTCCCGTTCAGAACTGGCTGGTGAACCGGGTAACGCATATGCTGAGCAAGGAGCTAAATGCCTCTGTGAAAATCGATCACATCGACCTTGACTTTTTCAGCAAACTCGAGCTCAGGGGTTTGCTCATTTCCGACCAGCGGAAAGATACCCTGTTGGCTGCCGCCACAGCCTCCGTGAAAATTACCGACTGGTTTTTTGTGCGCGACAATCCGGTTATCAGCTATGTGGGCCTGCAGGACGCACTCGTCCGGATGATCCGAACCGATTCGGTATGGAACTATCAGTTTCTTGAAGATTATTTTTCGGGTTCGGGAAAGAAAAAAAAGAAAGGGCAACTAAAGCTTGGTCTCGAGCAGCTGGAGCTGGTCAACGTACGCTTTATCAAACAGGACGGATGGAAGGGGCAGGACCTCTCAGTTTCCGTGGAAAAACTCTCTCTCCTCACAGACAAGTTCGACCTGCCCGGAAAGGCAATCACTGTTCAAAGCCTTTACCTGCGTACCCCTGTATTCACCCAATATGATTATACGGGCGCACGCGACCGTGCGGGATATGTCTATCATCCTTTACCGGCCCATGTAAAAAGTCACTGGAACGAAGACGGGTGGGTCATCCGTGCGGGTACGATTCTCATTGAGAACGGCCGTTTCGGCAGTGCAAGAGAATCGGACCGCGCACCCTATACCGATCATTTCGATGAAGAACATATCGATGTGAGCGCCATCAACGCATCACTGCGCAACGTATCCTTTGTTCGCGATTCCATTCAGGCCCGCTTGAAACTTTCGGCCCGGGAACGCTGTGGATTCCTCCTGAAGGACCTTTCCGCCGACTTTACTTTCGCCCCGGAGGTGATGTCTTTCAAAAATCTCAATCTGGAATCGGAAAAAAGCCGGCTGGGTGACTATTACGCTATGAAATACCTTCACTTTGAAGACGACATGTCTGATTTCATATCCAAAGTGACCCTCGAAGCCCGCTTCAGCAACAGTACCCTGCACAGCGACGATCTCGCCTATTTCGCCCCGGAATTGAAATCGTGGAAGCGTTCCATCAGCCTGCAGGGAAAAGCTACAGGCACCATCGATGACCTGGAGGCGTCGGAACTGCTTGTTCAAAGCGGCAATACCATTATCGACGGGTCACTTAAGCTGAAAGGCCTGCCCGATATCGACAACACATTGATTGCCTTCCACTCCAACCGTTTTCAAACCAACTTCAGCGAATTGTCGGGTATCATACCGGCGCTGAAGAACATCCGTGAGCCCAACCTTTCGGCCCTGGGGCGTATCAATTTCCGGGGAACTTTTACAGGACTCATCAATGACTTTGTTGTATTCGGCTCTCTGAACACCGCTCTGGGTGATTTGCAAAGCGATCTCAAACTTAAGTTCAATAAGGGTCTGGCTCCGATTTATTCAGGTTCCCTCTCTACAGGCGGATTCAACGTGGGCGCACTTACCGGCGACAACCGGCTTGGCACTGTAGCGCTTACGGGGAAAATATCCGGCAGCAGTTTTGATTTGGGTACGCTTCGGTTGAATTTTGACGGTAATGTACGCCGGTTCGATTTTGACGGATATTCCTATCAGAACATCCTTCTGAGCGGCGTTTTCAACAAGCGCCTTTTTACCGGGGAAGCCAGCATCAATGATCCCAACCTGA
>JBIIDU010000182.1:0-4999 GCA_044238165.1 Ferruginibacter sp.
TTCAAAAAAAAAGCACATGCCGTATTTGTTTACTTCCGAGTCGGTGAGCGAAGGTCATCCCGACAAAATCGCCGATCAGATCAGCGATGCATTGATTGACAACTTTCTGGCCTTCGATCCGTCGAGTAAAGTGGCCTGCGAAACCCTGGTGACCACCGGACAGGTGGTGCTGGCCGGTGAAGTAAAAAGCAAGGCCTACCTAGATGTACAGGAAATCGCCCGCGGGGTGATCCGCAAGATTGGGTACAACAAGAGTGAGTACATGTTCGAAGCCAATTCCTGCGGTATCATTTCCGCCATACACGAGCAATCTTCCGACATCAACCAGGGTGTGGAGCGCAGGAAGAAGGAAGACCAGGGCGCCGGCGACCAGGGCATGATGTTCGGCTATGCCAGCAATGAAACAGACGATTACATGCCGCTTGCCCTTGACCTTGCGCATAAGATACTCATTGAGCTGGCAGCCCTTCGCCGCGAGAACAAGCAGATCAAATACCTGCGCCCCGATGCGAAAAGCCAGGTGACCCTGGAATACGACGACAAGAACAGGCCCGTTCGTATCGATGCCATCGTGGTTTCCACACAGCACGACGACTTCGACACGGAAGCCAAGATGCAGGCGAAAATCCGGAAAGACATCATTGAGATCCTCATTCCCCGGGTGAAAGCCAAGTATAAGAAATATGCCAAGCTCTTCAACACCAACATCACTTATCACATCAATCCTACCGGAAAGTTTGTGATCGGCGGACCACATGGCGACACCGGACTCACCGGCCGTAAGATCATTGTAGATACCTACGGAGGAAAAGGGGCCCATGGGGGTGGTGCTTTCAGCGGAAAAGATCCGAGCAAGGTGGACCGCAGCGCCGCTTATGCCACAAGGCATATCGCCAAAAACCTGGTTGCTGCCGGCGTGGCCGATGAGATTCTCGTGCAGGTATCCTATGCCATCGGTGTGGCCCAACCCACTTCCATCAATGTGAACACCTACGGCACTTCCAAAGTGAGCTTCACCGACGGACAGATCGCCCGCATCATCGCCGACGTATTTGACATGCGCCCTTATTTCATCGAAAAGAGGCTGAAGCTCCGCACTCCGATTTACAGTGAAACCGCTGCCTACGGGCATATGGGACGTAAGAACGAAGTGGTGACCAAGTCATTCAAAGATCCTTACGGAAAAATAAAGAAAGTGCAGGTGGAACTCTTCACCTGGGAAAAGCTGGATTATGTCGGCAAAGTGAAGCAGGCATTTGGCATCAAATAAGCCGGTCCGGTATTTTCACTAATAGTTTATTAAAACCGTAAGCCTTGCCGCTTATGGTTTTTTTTATTGCGAATCCTAATCAGGCCGATGCGATTGAGGGGCAACAGCAGAAAAAACACGTAAATGAAAAATTTCAGAAAGCCACAGCTACGGCCAAAGAAAAATACCCTGGTCGCGGGTCGCGATGCGGTGCTGGAAGCGCTGGAATCAGGCAAGGCGCTCGACCGGATCTATATGCAGTCTACCCTGCACGGAGAGCCGGCCGAACGCATTCGGGCCGCTGCCGAGAAAAACAGGGTGCCTGTCAACAAGGTACCTGTAGAGAAACTCAACAGTTTCAATATCTCCAATCACCAGGGATGTGTGGCCGTCATCAGCCGCATCCGTTATCTCGATCTGCAGGACGTGGTTTCCTTTGTGGTGGAAAGCGGAGAAGTACCGCTGTTTGTACTGCTCGACGGGATCACCGATATCCGCAACATCGGGGCCATCGCCCGCAGCGCTTATTGCCTGGGAGCGCAGGCCCTGGTAATACCCGACAGGGGAGTGGGCGCGCTCAATGAAGATGCCCTGCTTACATCGGCCGGAGCACTTGAAAAACTAGCCGTATGCCGTGTCGGCACCCTGCTCAAGGCTGTAGACGATCTGCACCTGAACGGCATTCGGGTATATGCCGCTGAGATGAAAGGCGACAGCCTGTTGATGGAACTCGAACTGAGCCTTCCCTCGGCTATTGTGCTGGGCGGAGAGGAGCAGGGCATCCATCCGGCGCTGCTCAAACGCTGCGATGGCGCTTTCCGGATTCCGATGCCGGTTGATTTTGACTCCCTCAATGTTTCCGTGGCCAATGGTATCATTCTATATGAAGCCAGCAGGCAGCGACGGCAAGTTTGATAGCTCTTGTTTGTATACTGTCTTCAAATTGTGTCAAAGAAGAATTTTTCTCTTTTCCTTTTTGTTTTCTCCTTCCAGGATCCATCGCTGTTTCAGGCCTTCAGCAGTTCGCTCACCACCCAATACCCCAGCAACAGCAAGAGCAGCAGGAGCAGGATGATCAGGGGAAGATTCAGGATATTTTTTGCCGTACGGCGATGGGGCCTCTGTTTGTTGCCGGTGCGCTGGGCCAGCTGGGTATTCAGCTGATATACATAATCATCCAATTTGCTTCTGTCGCCGAAGGCATCGATACCTTCAACCGCATCTTGCAGAAAGGCCGCATCATCGGGTCCGGTTTGTCCGGAATCGGCTGGCAACAACCCACGCCGGTATTCGTCGAGCAGTTTACGGGCCCGTCCGGGTCGGTTGGTTTGCAGGTGGCCAAATGTTTTTCTCCTCACGTTGGTTGACTGTTTAGGGTTCTTGCGGCCTGTCAGGGCATGTCGGGTTCGCCCATCTGAATTTTCAGATTTCGCTTGCCATTCTGAATATGGCTTTTCACCTGCAGTAGCGAAAAGCCGGTTTGTGCTGAAATTTCACGGTAACTTTTCTGTTCAAGATAAAACAGCGTGATGCATTGCTGCTGTTCGGGATTCAGGTTCCCGATTTCTTTTTTGAGCCGGTCAATCCGGTTTTCCTCTTCCCGTAGCGAAGCCAGGTCCGGTTGTTCCGCTGCAGCCAACTGTAGGGCTTCGACGTCACCACTATGAAGGTTTTTTTTTCGCAGAGTGACCAGGCAGTGATTCACCGTAACACGGTAGAGCCAGCTTTTGAAGTGAACAATCGGTTGTTTCGGTACTTCGGCAATGACTTTCAGGAACACTTGCTGCACCGCGTCTTTCGCTTCTTCCTGATCGCGCAGATACTTCATGCAAACACCCAGGAGCAGCATCGTGTAGCGCTGCAGCAAAATACCGAGCCACTCCGGTTTTTCGTCAGCCTCAAAGAAGTCGAGTAGTTCCCTGTCGCTCAGATTGTCGTATGGTTCTCTGTTTTTTCGCACGCGTCATACCCTGTGATGTAAACTTACGGCGATTTCCATAAGCCGTATTTTATTTAACTTACCGCTCAAACGGAAAAGGTTTGCTGGACTGCCTCATTTTTGCCGGGTATCTGATGCTTTGTGTCTTTGGGGTTCTCCGCAGCCGCTTCGTGCGGAATTCCCAATTGCCCGCCCGTACACTGGCGGTATTGCTCCTGCTCAAAATCACGGCGGGCTGCCTGATGGGCCGCTATTACCAGTTCCAGCAGAATGCCGATTCCTGGGGCTACCATAAGGATGCCCTGATTGAATACCGTCTGCTGGGCGAATCGCCCCGCGCATATTTTTTAAATCTCTTTCACAGTGGCTATGCCCACGGCTATTCCGGACTGTTGTCCACGCACGATTCTTTCTGGAATGACCTCAAGAACAATTCCATGGTCAAGTTGGTATCGGTGCTGCATCTGTTCAGCGGCGGCCGTTATTATGTGAATGTGGTGTTGTTCAACACGCTGGCGTTTTTCGGTCTGCTCGCGCTTTACCGGTTATACAGGGATTCTTTGCCGGGCAGGAGCCGACTGTTGTTGCTGCCGGTTTTTTTACTGCCTTCCTCGCTGCTCTTCGGAAGCCTGATCCATAAGGATGGGGTGGTGCTGGCCTTGCTTGGATTTGTCTGTTATTTTTTCAACCGAATTTGCCGGGGGAGGCGATGGTTTTCCATAGGCACCCTGCTGCTGGCCGCAATGCTGTTCCTATTTTTTCTCCGCAACTATGTATTGGCCGCACTGCTGCCTGCCCTGGGTGCCTGGTATTTTGCCTTCAAAACCAAAACACGGGTTGCGTACTGGACCTTTCTTTTCTTCGGACTGATGTTCGCCGTTTTCTTTTTTTCGGGTCGGTTGTGGCCCCGGGCCGATTTTCTCCAATACACGGTTCAGAAGCAGCAAGATTTTCTGGATCTGGAAAAAGGAAATACCACGGTTTCGCTTCGTAAACTGGAAGCCCAACCGCATTCTTTCATCAAGAATCTTTCCGAAGCAGCAACCAACGGACTGGTCCGTCCGGTTTGGGGCGATCGGGCCTTATCGACGGCGCTGCTGCCTTTTATTCTGGAAATTGCCGTTTGCTGGGGAATATTTATCCTGTTTCTTTTTTTTCGTGACACCAGCTCCGGCCCATGGCCTCCTTTTGTTTTGCCTCTGGCTGTATTTGCATTTTTACTTTGCCTTTTCACCGGGTATATCGTTCCGGTTCTGGGGGCCATTGTCCGTTACCGGGCTGTTTACCTTCCGTTCATACTTATGCCGCTGCTACTGGGAATTGACTTCAACAAAATCCCTAAAAAACTAATTAAAAAATAAAAAATGTAAATTATTTTCATCGATGTTGGCATTTTTTTAGCTGACTGGGTCAAAAAATTGATTAATTGAGGATTCATGTTCTTATTTTTGCATTCTAAAAGCAAAAAATATGGAATCCTTAAGGTTTAAGTCAATTGATAATTTGCTCGCAAACCCAGACGTAAAGGTTCAGGGTTCAACCAAGATCACCGGAATTTTCGGGGAAAATGTATTTACGATGAAAATCGCCCGTCAGTTTTTAAGCGACGAGGCCTACAAGAGTTTGCTTGCCTCCGTCAGAAACGGGAAGAAAATCGACCGGAGCATGGGCAATCAGATAGCCAATGGTCTCCGCGCCTGGGCCGAAAGTAAGGGCGTTACCCACTATACCCACTGGTTTCAGCCGCTGACCGAATTGTCGGCCGAAAAACACGATTCCTTCTTCACCCTCAAAAGCGACGGAACGCCCAT
>JBIIDU010000025.1:0-17312 GCA_044238165.1 Ferruginibacter sp.
CCAATTCCTGCGTGCCTTTTGTACCCATCATCGCCAATGGTTCAACCGATGCAGACCGATATGAATGGTATCTGAACGGAACACTGGTTGATACTGCACGTATTCCTGCCATAACGATACCGCTGCCGGCTACCCGGTATACGATCCGACTGGTGGCATTCAATCAGTACAATTGCAAGCCCGATACCAGCGAGGTCGTCTTCACGTCTCGTCAGAAACCCGATGCCCGGTTCACGGTGAATGATACGCTGGGCTGTAGTGGCAACCTCAATGTAGTGACGAACAACCAGACTACGAATGCCACGGGCTTCCGCTGGGATTGGGGCGATGGAACCGGCACAACCACCTTCCCGAATCCGACCCATTTGTATGGAAATGTTGGCCGCTATCTGATTACGCTGGTTGCTACCGATGGCGTATGTAACGACACGGCTTCCCGATTTGTGGTGGTGAGCAACAAGCCCGTGGTTGATTTCTCGGCCGATAATGTGGTATCCTGCGATTCGGCCCGGGTGCAATTCACTAATCTTACCACCAACGGAGGAACCTATTTGTGGACCTTCAGCAACGGGGCCAGCAGTACCCTTGAAAATCCCTATCAGGTCTTTGCTCCCTCGAACTTGACTTATACTGTTACGTTAAGGGCAACCAATCCCGACGGCTGTACCGCTGAACGGATCAAGCCCAACATGATTCGCGCGATTCCGCTTCCGGAAGGTGATTTTGTAATCAATCCCGGTCCGGTAATTACCATTCCAAACTATTCGTTCACTTTCCTGAACACCACACTCAATAACAGCCAGTACCGCTATCAATGGGACTTGGACGATGGAACGGTGGCCTCAACCCGCGATGTGACCCACAAATACGATGACACAGGCTCGTATCGTGTAAGGATGATTGTGATTGATCAGGCGACGGGTTGTCCTGATACGGTGATTCGCATTGCCCGGATAGAAGGCCAACCGGGTTTTCTCTATGTGCCGAACGCTTTTTATCCCAACAGTATACAGAACCAGTTCCGCTGGTTCAGGCCTCTGGGTAAAGGGCTTAAGGATTACAAGCTGCAGATCTTCGACAGTTGGGGAAAGCTGCTGTTTGAAACTACCGAACTCGATGCAGCGGGCAGCCCGACCATCGGGTGGGATGGCACCTTCAAGGGAACCCTGATGCCGCAAGATGCCTATGCATGGCGGATAACAGCAACGTTCCGCAACGGAAGGAACTGGGAAGGCATGCACTACGACAGCAATGAGCGGGGAGCACCCGGACATACATTTGGCACCATAACCCTATTCAGATAGCTCATGCGCTTGCATTATTTTGAACCGTTATGAAAAATTGCATAAAGAAAATATTTGTTTTGTTGCTTCCGCTTGGGTTGTTGGTGTCGACGGGTCTTCGTGCGCAGGATATGTTCTATTCCCAGTTTAATTACGCCCCGTTATACCTGAATCCGGCTTTTGCCGGTTGTGCAAAAAACTATTTGCGGATGTCCGGGGTGGCCAAAATACAATGGTATAATCTGTATAGGCCTTTCCGCTATGTTTCAGCAGGTGCCGATATGAGCATCTATGATGGGGATATGCGCAATATTGTGAACCTTGGGGCTACTGTGGATCACTCCAGCAAAGGATACCTCAACCGCACATCAGTTTCCGGTATACTGGGCCGAAGTTTCGGTATTGTGGATGAGGATTGCGCACCCTGGTTTTTAAGTATTGCCCTGAAGGCGGGATTCAATATCGGGCGGGTGAATCCCGATCAGTTCGTATTTATAGATCAACTCGACCAAACGGGCTTCACCGGAAATCCATCCCAAATCGATTTGTTCACGACCAACAATACCCGCACCTATTTTGATATGTCTTCAGGAGCGATTTATTGTTTTAAGGATCTGATGTTCGGTATTTCGGTGATGCACCTGAATGAACCCAATGTGAGTTTTGTCGGCAAACCGGAAGATGGACGGCTCCCCAGGAAATACTGTGGCCATGTCAGCTGGATATACGACCGCGGTGATATCCGAATCAAGCCTACTGTCATTGCCCAGTTTCAGGGACAGAGCAGCATGATGACTGCAGGGGCATTGTTCGACTTCAAGCAATTTCCCATCGAGCTTGGACTTTGGTACCGTAACAATACCAGCTTGTCCTACAATAATGCCATAAGCCTGGGATTTACCTGGAAGTGGGGGCAGGGACGATCGCAGACATCACCTCAAAAAGAATGGTCGAATTCTATGGGTGTAAGCTATGACGGGGAAATCAACAAGCCGGGCATCCGTACAACCTATGGAAGCATGGAACTCGGTATCCAGCACAACCAGCCTATGGGGAAAGATATGATCTGTCCCACATCTGACCGCGGCAAATGCAGGAACTATCAGTTTCCCTGGCAGTTTTTCTGATCTATTGTCAGAATCGCAGATGATTGGGATTATTGGATTGCGCGGATTTTTTGGAATTCTTTTCTGGATCGCGGTTGATGATGAAATCTCTTTCCGAAATTTCTACCTTCCTGAAATTCAATGGCTGTTAATGACTATTCATGTCGGTCTGTTTATCCTCATTCCAATTTTCGACGTTGTTTTCGATGTAGGTGAAAATTCTGTCGTATTCTTTCTGTTCACGAATTATCCGGTCATGAAACCGCGATTGCCAGACGGCTACGCCCGGGGTTTGCCTGTATTCATTGATTTTTTTTGTTGCGGATGATTTGAAACCTGCGACAAATGATGAAATCGATTTTGGGGGACGATACGCAACACCAAAATTGATATTTTGTGGTAGAGGCGCACTGCTGTGCGTCTCCAACGCCAACGATTCAGATTCAGGTGCACAACCATGGGGCGCACAAACATGAGGCGCACAACCGTGCGCCTCTACCGGGGCGATACGCAAAATGGCATGCAAATGATCGGGCATGATGACTACGATGTCGCAACACAATTCCTTGCGCATTTCAAATGAATGGTTCCATTCCTGATGTACAATATTCCCCATAGGCGATAGGGTCATTTTCTTTTGGATAATTTGGCCAAAAATCGGCAGTCGGTCTGCGGTACAGATGGTAATGAAATATGCCCCTTCTGCTGCATAATTCCACCATTGTGCCCTGGCCGATTCAATACGGTATTTGTTCCGAAATTTAGTCATCCGTATCCGTTTTGATTTCTCTGTAACTGATATCTAGCCCCCTAACTGCCCTCACTCCATCAACTGCCTTTTATACAATTGCACCGTATTCTCCAGTCCCCAATAAAGTGCATCACAAATCAGCGCATGGCCGATGGATACTTCAAGCAGGCCGGGTACTTCTTTGCTGAAAAAACGGAGATTCTGGTGGTCAAGATCATGACCGGCATTGATGCCCAGGCCCAATTCGACAGCAAGCTGGGCAGCCTGTTTGTAAGGCGCAACGGCTTTTTCGGGCATGCCTGCAGCATAGCCTTTTGCATAGGCCTCGGTATATAATTCAATTCGGTCGGTGCCGGTGGCAGCAGCGCCTTCAACCATTTCCGGAAGAGGATCGACAAAAATGGAGGTGCGGATTCCCTTCGACTTGAAAAGGGCAATCATTTCTTTCAGATAATCTTTGTGTAGGAGCGTGTCCCAACCGTGGTTGCTGGTAAGCTGATTGTCGGTATCGGGCACCAGCGTCACCTGGGCGGGTAAACAGTCGAGCACCAATTGAACAAATTTCGCCTCGCGGCAATTGCCCTCGATGTTAAGTTCTGTAGTCAGCACTTTCTTCAACTCCGGAACATCGGAATAGCGGATATGCCGCTCATCGGGTCGAGGGTGAATGGTGATGCCGTCGGCTCCATAACGCTCAATGTCCAGGGCAGTCCGAATCAGATCGGGATTGTTTCCTCCACGGCTATTCCGCAGCGTGGCTATTTTGTTGATATTGACCGACAGTTTTGTCTTGTGTTCCATGGCGGGATTACACTAAAGGGATAAAAATACCTATTGAAAAAACCGGTATCAGAGCAGGTTCGCCGCACTCTCAAGTCCCAACTCTATCATCGGCCGCAGGGCCTGTTCCCGTTCACCGGCCGAAATAGCTTCGTGGGTAGGAATGATGTCCGATACCGTGAGCAGGGTGGCAGCGGTTTTGCCCAGATGGCGCGCGTTTGCGAACAAGGCGAATGCTTCCATTTCAACTGCCAGGCAATTGTGCGTTGCCGCTATGGCCGGAATCGAGGAATCTTTCCTATAGAAGATATCACTCGAATGAACGGTGGCCGTGCGGATGGTTTTGCCGGTTGCAGCGGCGGTTTTTTCGATCGTTTTGAACGCATTTCCCTGGTGGGAGAGGACCGGTTCTTCAAAACCCCAGGCATAGCGGGCGAAAGTGGATTCGCTGGCGGCATGTTCCACATTGATCAGGTCGTAAAGTTTGAGGTCGGATGTATAGCCGCCACAAGTGCCGATGCGGATGATGCACTCCACATCGTATTGGGTGTATAGTTCATAGGAATATATTCCTATAGATGGACATCCCATACCACTTGCGCCAATGGTAATCCGCCTGCCCTTGTACGTGCCTGTGTAATAAAGGACGTTCCTTGTTTGGCTCACAAGCCGGTAGTCGGAAAGGAAAGTTTCGGCAATGAATTTTGCCCGCAGCGGATCGCCGGGCATCAATACCACAGGGGCTATTTCACCGGCCTGGGCGCTGATATGTATGCTCATGGAATTTTTTGAACACCGAAGGTATTTATTTTGTTATGAATAACGACTTTTGCATCATCAGCCGGCCCTGAAAGATTGATTGTCCGGTGCCTAAAAACTAAAAGCCTTCCTCATGTCTGCTCCTTCACTTGCTTACGACCCCGTCATCCATAAAACTCCTGTTGGAACAACCCTGAACTGCAAGGGATGGGTGCAGGAAGCAGCACTCCGCATGCTGCTCAACAACCTCGACCCCGATGTGGCCGAACGCCCGGAAGACCTGATTGTTTATGGTGGCAGGGGCAAGGCTGCTCGCAATATTGAAGCGCTGAACCAGATCATTGCCGCCCTGAAACAACTCGAAAACGACGAGTCGCTGCTGATCCAGTCGGGAAAACCTGTGGCGATGCTGAAAACACACAAGGATGCACCCCGCGTGCTCATCAGCAACAGCCAATTGGTTCCCAACTGGGCCAACTGGAAGCATTTTGATGAACTGGAGAAAAAAGGACTGATGATGTATGGCCAGATGACAGCCGGCTCCTGGATCTATATCGGCAGCCAGGGAATCGTTCAGGGAACCTATGAAACCTACGCGGCTGTGGCTGAAAAGCATTTCGGTGGATCGCTCAAAGGCACATTCAATGTGACTGCCGGATTGGGTGGAATGGGCGGTGCCCAGCCGCTGGCCATCACCATGAACGAGGGGGTGGCTTTGGTGGCCGAAGTTGAAGAGTGGCGTATAGACAAAAGGATTGAAACGAAATACCTCGACCTCAAGTTCACCGATATCGATGCGGCCATCGATGCATCCCTCGAATACCGGAAATCGGGTAAGGCCGTCAGCATCGGCGTACTTTGCAATGCGGTAAACCTGCTGCAGCGGCTAATAGACCGGAACATCACGCCCGATACTCTGACCGACCAGACCAGCGCGCACGATCCTCTGATCGGGTACATTCCGCACCATCTTACCAACGGGCAGGCCAATGTGCTGCGTGCCGAAAATCCTGAACAATACATCGAAATGAGCTATGAGAGCATGCGGATGCATGTGGCCCATATGCTCACCCTTCAAGACCGTGGCGCCATCACATTCGATTATGGCAACAATATACGTGCCCGGGCAAAGGAGCGGGGGCTAGAAAATGCCTTCGACTTCCCCGGGTTTGTGCCTGCCTATATCCGTCCCCTTTTTTGCGAAGGGAAGGGCCCTTTCCGCTGGGCCGCCCTCAGCGGTGATCCGGCCGATATCGCAGTCACCGACGAACTGATCATGAATATGTTTCCCGACAATGCCGGCCTGATCCGCTGGATGAAAATGGCCCGCGAGCGCATTGCCTTCCAGGGCTTGCCCGCCCGGATTTGCTGGCTGGGGCAGGGGGAACGGGAAAAAGCCGGACTTGCCTTCAATGAACTGGTCCGCTCCGGCAAAGTGAAAGCACCCATTGTCATCGGTCGCGACCACCTCGATACCGGCAGCGTGGCAAGTCCCAACCGTGAAACAGAAGCCATGCTCGACGGCAGCGATGCCGTAGCCGACTGGCCTATTCTCAATGCCCTCGTCAATACCGCCGGCGGAGCCAGTTGGGTAAGCCTGCACCACGGAGGCGGTGTAGGAATGGGCTATTCCATTCACTCAGGAATGGTTATCGTCGCCGATGGAACTGCTGATGCCGATGCCCGGCTGGCCCGGGTGTTGCGCAACGATCCCGGCATGGGTGTAATCCGCCATGCCGATGCGGGATACGATACTGCTGTTGAAACGGGAAAAAAGCACGGCCTCCTTATTTCGGATAAGTTGAAGGGCAAATAGACCGGTTTGCCGTTCCTTTGGGCAATTTTTACGTCTTTTTCCTTCAAATTCCGGTACAGGCTTCTTCCGATTATTGCGTTGTAATTTAGTTTCGCAATAATGTGTGCATCTAGTCGTTTTCCTCAAATATTTTTGTGGTGCCTAACTATGCCCCCGTGCTAGTAATCCACTTTTTTTCTTTTAATTGATACAAACCTGATTTTCAGTATTTTCGTGCATAGATTAATCACCCACCCGATAAAAATGACAAAAAAATCTTTAATCGCAGCAACCTTGTGCCTTTTTGTGTCCACTCTCTTCGGCCAGTCCGTAGGCATTGGCACCAATGAGCCCGCAGGTTCTGCCCTGCTTGAAGTCAAAAGTTCCAATCAGGGTTTTCTTCCTCCGCGGATGACTTCCTCCCAACGCGATGGCATCAGTAATCCGGCTACCGGACTCATGGTATACTGCACAGATTGTGGAGACAATGGTGAGATGCAATATTTCAACGGATCTGTATGGACCAACATGATCGGTGTGATTGCGAACCAGCAGCAGGTGAAGATCTGCAACCAGGTCTGGATGATCCGCAACCTCGATGTGGTCACGTACCGCAACGGCGATACCATCCCCCAGGTTGCCGATCCTGTTCAATGGGAGGGCCTGACAACGGGTGCCTGGTGCTGGTTCGACAACGATTCGGCTACCTATGCCGCCACCTATGGCCGTCTCTATAACTGGTATGCGGTGAATGACCCACGCGGCCTGGCCCCTCAGGGCTGGCATATTCCTTCCGATGCGGAGTGGACAACCCTCACCGACTGCCTGGGCGGTGAAGATGTGGCAGGGGGTAAAATGAAAGCCGTTTCTTCTTTATGGGCCTCTTCAAATGTTGGTGCCACCAACAGCAGCGGTTTCACAGGTTTGCCGGCCGGGCTTATCAATTTCGACGGTTCCTTCAATTCGGTGGGTTTTGCCGCCTGCTGGTGGAGCAAGACCCAGACCGAAAGCAACCCGACGGAAGCCTGGTATCGCTATCTGTACTATTTCACACCGGTTGCTACCCGCAGTTCCTATTTGAAATCAATTGGTTTGTCGGTTCGTTGTGTGAAAGATTAACAAGAAAACTGACTGGTTTTACATTAGCAATAGATTACGGCATACGAATTGTAGCCGCTGCATCAAAACTGACTGAATATGCGTTACCGTTTCTCACTGATGCTTGGCCTAACGCTGTTGGCCATCTCATCTTGCACCTCATCTGAAGATAAGCAGATAGAACAGGCCGTGGATGGTTTTCTCAAAACCTACAATCGCGATTTCCGGGTCGCCCCCCGGTCCGGATTGACGGCATCACTCACCACACTGCTCGACAGTGCTGCTGCTGCCGAAAAAGCAGATCGAGAAAGGGTGAGTAAAAGCGACCACCCCACCGACAAGCCTCATCTTATTGAAGGCGAAATATTCACCAGCCTCTATGAGGGTTACGACAAGTACAAAATTGCGGGTGTGATCCGAAAAGGCGACGCATACCTGGTGCCGGTCAATTTCAGCAACACCACCTATAAGGTTGACTGGCAGGATACTGTCGTTTTGGAAAAAGAACAGGGCTGGAAAATCGATAATGTACTTTTCAACGGGAAAGACAAGCCCCGGACCTATACCGGTACCTGTGATTTGCTGCAGGCATTTCTCAAAGTTGCCGCCCCCTGATTTTTTGCTATTTTCTTATGGCGGTAGTTTGAACAGGCAAACGGGGGGACGAAGAGTCTTTGATGCGCGAAGAAAAGTTAATGCGCAGTTCTGAGAACCAAACCAAAACCATGGGGAAAAAACTACCTTTTGTTCTTCTTTACACCCTTCTCAGCGTTTCGTGTGCTTGTGCCCAGTCCGACAACTATCCCGGAACCTGGCAGCTGCAATCGCCGTCAAATTTGTCTGCCCGGGTTCAGGCTACGCTTCGGATTGGTGAGGGAGAGAAGGGCGTACTTTTTCCTGCCTGCCTCTATCTTTCCAATGGCGAATTCAAGGCCGCTTATACCATGCTGCTCGTGAAAAAAAGCAGCCGTGAACTGGCCGTGAGCCGGAACAAATATGCGCTCAATGAAACGCCTTTCACCCTCGGCCGCTTGCCTACGTCAATGAACGGCATTTTTGATTATGGCAGGGATAAGGCCGGACAGCCTCAGTTGACACTCAACCGGGCGTTGGGTAAGGTGAAAATGATTCCCCTGGCCGACAGCATTCTCCGAAACCCTGTTTATCGCAGGCAGGCCGAATCGCTGCAGCAGTTCTTCTGTTCGGCCGATATGGTTTTCACTAAAACAAACACGCTCCCCTGGAACGATTCACTCGGAGGCATGGCACTGACCCCTTCCGCATCACCCGTCTATTTCGGGCTGCGCGATACGGTCTATGTGCCTACCCGAGACGCACGCTATTCCATTTCCGGCCCCAATAAAAACGATCTGGTATCGGTGGCCAATAACGGGAATACACTGTTGTTTCAGCACCCAATTGGAAAGAAGACACATCAGGAAGAGCTACTGCTCGACACGGGGCTGAATATCCTCGTACTCTTTGCCGACAACTTTTCCAGTGAAACCTCCAACAAGGGAAAGTTGGTGCTCGAAGCCGGAAAGAAGCGCTTCTCTGTCGATTTTTCCGGTCAGTACGATAGCTCCGCCACCTTTATCGCCGTAAAAGTCTACTACGGCCGCGACAAGGGGAGCGAAAGGACATTTGCCAACTACCAGCCAATTGACAATACACCGCTTCCTCCCGGAACCAAACGGATCGGCAGCATCCTCTCCACTGCGCAGGAACTCACGTTTGCCATCTGGGACGATGCCGTAGAGGATGGTGACACCATTTCCATAAAAATCAACGGATTGCCCGTCGCTACCGGTTTCCCTGTAAAAAAACATCCGCAGTTTTTGACGGTGCCGCTCAAGGCCGGACCGAACACCATCACCTTTATCGGCGAAAACCTGGGCTCGATACCACCCAATACCTCGGTGCTTGAAATCATCGACGGAAAGAGGCGAAAGTCCTTTTTTCTGGAAACTGAACTTGGCGACCAGCGCCTGCTGAATATCTTTTATCAGGCCGGTGCGGAATAGGGCATCATTCTTTGATGTTCTTCATTTTGAACTTGTTTGTCTGCATAAGTATTAGCAGTATCCAATTCTTTCATCTGCCATAAATCAAGACTAATGATGAATTGATAATGATGGAAAAGTTTAACCGGTTGTCGTAAACTATTCAGGCAGTGGGAAGGGTATTCATTGAAACTTTAAAATTCAACATTTAAAATTCCTTTAAATCACTTTCTTCCCGCTCTGTAATCCTGTCAGATCTCAAGCCGCTCAAGCACTAGCAAAGTTTCCAAAAACTCATTCCAGGCCGCCTGCCATTTCAGTCTGGCCTGTTCAATTTTTTCCGAATGCTCCTTATTCTCTGCAGGAATCTTTCCCATGATTTCTTCGGTACCTTTTAGTGTCTGCGTATGCAGGTTGGCCAACTTTTTTTCTATTGCTGTTCTGTTTTCGGTGTGCATCGGTTCGGTTTTGGTTTTTGTCAGGGCAAATTCGGAAGCGGCAGTCTGTTGCTGACTGATGATAGTCATGGCATCTGCTGATAAGTATTGTCCTGCTTGAAGGAATGCAGTTGGGTCGCTCCATCTTAAAAATTGCCGGATAGGACGGAAAACTTTAACTTACAAAAAAATAGCAAGGATGCAGGAAAAATCAACCCGCTACCGCATAAAAGTCAATGAGGCAGAACTGTTGCTGGGTCAGGAAGAACCCGGTCAGGCCGATATCATCCGGCTCTCCGATAATGAGTATCATCTTATCAGTGAACACCGGTCGGTAACCATCCGGGTGCGGGAATCGGATGCGGCAGCCAAACAACTGGTGCTTGATATTGACGGGGCATCTTACCGGGTTTCCATTGCCGACGAGCTGGATCAGTTGCTCGACAGGATGGGTTACGGTGCCGCCGCCACCAAACAACTTCGGGAAATAAAAGCTCCTATGCCCGGATTGGTGCTGGAGGTTTCTGTAAAGCCGGGGCAATCGGTGAAGCAGGGCGACCGCTTGCTGATTCTTGTGGCTATGAAGATGGAGAACAGCATTGTGATTCCGGCCGATGCCGTCATCAAAAATGTTGCTGTAAAGGCAGACCAGGCGGTAGAAAAGGGGCAGCTGCTGATTGAACTGGAATGAATACAGGGTTTTTAAGGATGTGATAAAAGTAAGCGTATGAAAAAAATCATGGTGGCCAACCGGGGCGAAATCGCACTTCGGATCATGCGTACCATTAAGCGTATGGGCATCCGCACTGTGGCTGTGTTTTCGGAAGCCGACCGCAACGCGCCCCATGTGCGTTTTGCCGATGAAGCGGCTTGTCTGGGACCTGCACCTTCCTCAGAATCCTATTTGAATGCTGAAAAGATCATCGCATTTGCGAAAACGCTAGGTGTGGACGGAATCCATCCGGGTTACGGTTTTCTCAGTGAGAATGCCGACTTCGCTCAGAAAGTGCAGGATGCGGGCATCACATTCATCGGCCCCGGCCCCGATGCCATGCGCATCATGGGATCCAAGCTGGCGGCCAAGGAATGTGTGAAGCATTACGATATTCCCATGGTGCCGGGCATCGACCAGTCAATTGCCGACAAGGAGCAGGCCCTGAAAATTGCCGGCTCCATCGGATACCCGGTTCTCATCAAGGCATCCGCAGGGGGTGGGGGAAAGGGCATGCGCATTGTAGAGAAGGAAGCCGATATGTCCGAACAGATGGAACGCGCCATCAGTGAAGCAACCGCATCATTCGGCGACGGCTCGGTATTCATTGAAAAATATGTGACATCGCCGCGGCATATCGAAATACAGGTGCTGGCCGACAATTTCGGCAATACGGTGCATCTCTTCGAGCGCGAATGCAGCGTGCAGCGACGCCACCAGAAAGTGGTGGAAGAATCGCCTTCTTCCGTGCTCACCCCCGAATTGCGCAAACGGATGGGTGAAGCGGCGGTCATGGTCGCCAAATCCTGCAAATACACCAGCACCGGTACGGTGGAGTTTCTGGTAGATGACCAGTTGAATTTCTATTTTCTTGAAATGAATACGCGGCTGCAGGTGGAACATCCGGTCACGGAAATGATTACCGGTATCGACCTTGTGGAACAGCAGATCCTCATTGCACGCGGCGAAGCCCTGGCTTTCAGGCAGGAAGATATCCGTATCAACGGACATGCGCTCGAGCTCAGGGTATATGCCGAAGATCCGCTCAATAATTTTTTACCCGCCGTGGGCACACTCGAAACCTATCAGTTACCAGTGGGTGAAGGCATCCGCGTGGACGACGGATACGAGCAGGGAATGGATATCCCCATCTATTACGATCCGATGATTGCCAAGCTGGTGGTGCATGCTGCCGACCGGCCTGCCGCGATTCAGGGTATGCTGGACGCCATCAGATCATACCGGATCGAGGGCTTGAGCACCACGCTTCCCTTTGGCACGTTTGTGTTCGAACATGATGCTTTTGTCACCGGAAATTTCGATACGAATTTTGTAAAGAAATACTACTCGCCCGAAAAGGTAAGGGAGAAGCAGGCTGCCAATGAACGGCTTGCCGCCCTGGCTGCACTTAAGTATTTTATGGATAAAAACGAGGAAGTGAAACCGGTGACGCATTCGTCTACCGGCTGGAAAAGGCGACTGACGGGTCAATGACTGAAGGAGTTCGTTTCTGTTAACGAAATTAGGTAAAAGCAATTCTGCTATTAGATTCAGAAAGAAATGTCCGATTTTTTATGAACGAGAAAATTGATTTGCTCCGCGGCAAACTGCGGGAAGGAAAAATGGGCGGGGGTGAAAAACGCATCACCGCCCAGCATCAGAAAGGGAAACTGACGGCACGCGAGCGTATAGAGCTGCTGATGGATGCCGGCAGTTTTGAAGAGATTGGTGCGCTGGTCATCCACCGTACTCGTGATTTCGGTATGGAAGGCCAGCAGTACTATGGCGACGGCGTGGTGACCGGTTATGGTACGGTGAACGGCAGGCTGGTATATGTATTTGCACAGGATTTCACCGTGTTTGGCGGTGCGCTCTCTGAAACCCATGCCGAAAAGATCTGCAAGATCATGGACCTGGCAATGAAGACGGGCGCGCCGCTCATAGGTCTGAACGATTCCGGAGGCGCACGTATCCAGGAAGGTGTCCGTTCACTGGGCGGTTATGCCGACATCTTTTATCGAAACGTGCAGGCATCAGGTGTGATTCCGCAGATTTCCGCCATCATGGGGCCCTGCGCAGGAGGAGCAGTCTATTCGCCGGCCATCACTGATTTCACCATCATGGTGGAGCATACCAGTTATATGTTTGTAACCGGCCCCAATGTGGTGAAAACTGTAACGAATGAGGAAGTGAGTTCGGAGGACCTGGGCGGCGCTTCCACCCATTCGGTAAAATCGGGCGTCACCCACCTGACTGCCGCGAACGATATGGAGTGCGTCCGCAGCATCAAAACCCTGCTCGGTTATATTCCCCAGAATTGTGAAGATCTTACACCCCGCATGCCCTATGTGGCCGGTGTGGAGAAAAGAATGGAGCTTGATGCCATCATCCCCGAAAATCCCAGCCAGCCCTACGATATACGCCGGGTTGTAGCGGGAATATGCGATGCCGATTCCTTCTTTGAAATCCATCCCCGGTATGCGGAAAACATCGTCGTGGGGTTTGCGCGGCTTGCCGGCCGTTCCATCGGCATTGTGGCCAACCAGCCCATGAGCCTGGCCGGTGTGCTGGATATAGACGCATCGAAAAAGGGCGCCCGGTTCACCCGGTTCTGCGACTGTTTCAATATTCCTCTACTGGTGCTCGTGGACGTACCCGGTTTTCTGCCCGGAACCGACCAGGAGTGGAACGGCATCATCACCAACGGTGCCAAGCTGCTTTATGCGCTCAGTGAAGCCACGGTGCCCCGGGTTACGGTAATCACCCGAAAGGCCTATGGCGGTGCCTACGATGTGATGAACTCCAAGCATATCGGGGCCGATATGAACTATGCCTGGCCCAGCGCCGAAATTGCGGTGATGGGCGCCCGGGGAGCGAGTGAAATCATTTTTAAAAAGGAGATTTCCGAGGCAGACAATCCCGCCGAAAAACTGAAGGAGAAAGAAGCTGAGTATGCCGAAAAGTTCGCTACCCCATATCTGGCGGCCGAGCGCGGATTCATCGACGAGGTCATTGAACCCCATACGACGCGCGAAAAGCTGATCAAAGCCTTTGCCATGCTTGAAAACAAAGTGGCCAAGCGGCCGAGGAAAAAACATGGGAATATTCCCCTTTGATGAAAAGCATTTTGATGTACCTAAAAAATATGGTCTCTGCAAGCAGATCCTGGCATCTCTGTCCTTTTCCCTGCTTCTTTTGAACGGTTGTATGGTCAGCAAGCCTGATTACCCGGCACATTGGGCACCCGTCAGCAACGGGCTTACGGTTCAGGACCTGTCCGGATTTTATCACCCCCGTCTTGCCGGTTTGCTGAACCTGTTCACACCCCATCGGTTCGATTCATCGCGGTACTCATTTAATTTTTCCGTAGACATGAAGCCTTCGGTTAGGGCACAATTCATTTGTGAAGACAGCAGTTGCGCTTACGGTGATGACCGCATCATCGATTTGTCCCTGCCCTCGGACCGGTATCGGTTCAAAGACAAATCAGGCGAACTGCTGGTGATCTTCAAGTCAATCCAGAAAGCCGGCAATCCCCTCGTCGGTCCCCAAAGGGAGTATTGCCGGATCGCCAGGGCTTCCGATGGTGCACTGATTGTTCAAAAGGGAGCCTGGGCCCGGGGGCTATTTTTTTTCTGATTCCCTTCTCTTATGATGAATATGCCTGGTACCGCATCACCCCGCATGAGTTTGAGGAAGTGAGGGCGGTGAAAAGAAAGGGGAAATAAGCGTTGTTCTTCTATCTGAAAGAGTGCCTTCATTCAAGCAAATGGTTCGTGGCTCACGAACCAGGGCAGAGCAGAATAATTTGCTGATTAGGAATCAGATTCCTAAATTTACATCATGGTCAAAAGGGAAATAGCCCCGAAGATTGTGAAGGCGCTGTCGGCATATCCTGTGGTTTGTATCACCGGGCCCCGGCAGTCGGGGAAGACCACCTTGTGCAGGATGGTACGGCCGCGCTATGCTTATTTGAACCTGGAAGATCTGTCCGTCCGCAGTTTTGCCCAATCCGATCCGAAGGGATTTCTGGAGAGCTATAAGAAGGGAGCCATCATCGATGAGATCCAATATGTGCCCGAACTGCTCTCGTATCTGCAGGTGTACACCGATGCCCGGCGCAAAAACGGCGAATATATCATTACCGGATCGCAGAATCTTTTGTTGATGCAGCAGATCTCGCAATCCCTGGCCGGAAGGGTGGGGCTATTCAACCTGCTGCCTTTTTCCTTCAAGGAACTGCGTGCCGGCAAACAGGTGTTGCCGGACTGGGAGCATTTCGCTTTTTCGGGCTCCTTTCCCCGGAAATGGGTGAATGACATACCGGCAACCAATTTCTTCGATAATTATGTACGCACCTACGTGGAGCGTGATGTCCGCATGATCCGTAACATCAACAACCTCGAACTTTTTCAACGGTTCATGCGGCTTTTGGCCGGTCGAACAGGCCAGCTCTTCAATCAAAGCAGCCTGGGCAATGAACTGGGACTTGACAACAAGACCATCCAGTCGTGGATGAGTATCCTGGAAGCCTCCTTTGTCGCGTTCCGCCTGTATCCCTACCATGCCAATTTCAACAAGCGCTTGGTAAAAACCCCCAAGGTTTATTTTTATGATACCGGATTGCTCTGCTATCTGTTGGGCATACGGAGCCCCAAAGAGATGGAAATCCATTTTGCCCGGGGCCCCTTGTATGAAAATTGGGTTATTCTGGAACTGATCAGAAAGGCATGGAACCATAAGTCCTACGACCGGTTCTATTTTTGGCGGGATACGAGCGGAAACGAAATCGACCTGGTTATCGAATCAGGATCACAACTCAAGGCGGTGGAGATCAAGTCGGGCAAGACGATTCAAACCGACTTTTTCAAGATGCTGGAACAGTTCAAAAAAATGAAGCCGGATTGTCGTATCTGCCTGGCATATGGCGGTGCAGGCCTTCAAAACAGGAGCGGGCTTCGTGTATTGGGTTACGATTCAATCGATAAGATCTGATTGGAAAGGTAAGCAAGACCATAAGGCCCGGATCCTTTGCGTAGGAACCTTATCGAAAAATTGATTCTTGTGGTACGAACCATGGCTTGAGTCGCTGCTATCATCTGTTTTGATTACTCCGAATAATCCATCCGCATCCCGTCCAGCCGGGCCGGAAATTCCCGAACCCGCTTCCGCTCATATTCCAGTACCATACGTCCTAATTGCTTCAGGAAGGGAAAACCCACCGTCTCATAGTCGTAGCGGTCATCGTTCAACACTTCATCCGCATTGCAATAGATGGTAGCTGAAAGGAAAAATTCCACTCCGTTTTTGAAATCTGCCACATAAGCGGCATCGGTGAGCTGGCCGTAGGCGTCGCCCACCTTGTTGAATATCCGTATGTCCGGATCGGGAATTTCTTTTTCGGCACCATAGAGCAGAAACTTACAGTAGGCCGGATAAAAGCTTGTGTCGGCAGAATAATTGGGGTAGCGGCTTTCCGTAGGCCACTGGCTCATGCAGCGTAAAAGAAAAGAGCGGTCATCGGCTGCCAGTTGAAACCGCTGATCGACAGCATATGCTTCCGGAAATACGATCCGGATCAGCATGTCATGCAACTCATCGAGCGGCAGCCTGTTTTTACCCGAAAAATCCATAGGATGGTTTACAAGGCTGTCGCCGCGATACCAGGCCTTCCCGATCTGGTCGCTGCGTTTCGGGTAGGGCTGGTCGTTGTATCGTTGCGGAAAGTTGAGAAGCGTTTTTCCCGATTCATCGCAGAACCGGACGCTGTTTGTGGTCCTGTTTTGTGTTTCGGTCAGCGACCTGCTCAGCCGGTGGATGATTTGCGTGCGGTCGTATCCCAGTTTGGCAAGCCGCGTATTGATTTGAGCCGGGCCTAATAATTCATAAAGCCTGTTGAACGCATCATTATCACTCACCAGCATGATCTTTTTGATGTATCCGGCGACGCTGGGTTGCCCGTTGCGCATCGTACTGTCTATTAACGCTTCTTCGCTGATACCTTCAAGTGCTTCATGTTTCAGGGGTGTATTTCGTGTGATGCCCTTTGTTGACAGCTTGTTGACAGCCTCCAGCGCCAGCACTGAAACCGGCAGTTTCACAACGGAAGCCGGATAAAAATAATCGGGTACGGTTGCGGGATAACGATAATGTTTGAAACGGGGGCTTCCGTCGGCTTTGCGGTCGATACGGGTGTAGATGATCTGGAGACGATGGGCTTTGCTGTTTTGGCAGATATTGCCAAATGACTCGGGTCGCTGTTGCAGCAGGCTGTCCAGCAATGCCGGCATATTGTTGTCGTAAGAAAACAATTCTCTGCGGGATTCAGATGAGGAAGCGCTCTTAGCCATCGCCGAATTGTTTTTTTTAAGCGTACCGCATCCGAAAGCGGTTGCAACCAGCATCAGGATAAAAAACTGCGGTTGGATCGGGCTGAGTTTCATAAGCCAAAATAACCAATTTCCAATATTGCTCAGATTTCAAATTCCCACACAGACCGGTAGGAGCCCTTTGTTTCCGCATATTCAAGAAATGCCCTGAAAAACGGGTCGGTACCAATGGTGGCACTGTCGCCGATTACAATCAGTT
>JBIIDU010000183.1:0-4980 GCA_044238165.1 Ferruginibacter sp.
GTCGGGCAGCACGATGTCATTACCCTCGTAATAACGGTGTAAGATTGGCTTGACGTTGGTGCCGCTGCAATCAGGCGCCGTATCGATATGGCTGCAGAAGCAGATGGCGGGCACCTGCTTCTTGTCGGTATTGGCCGGAATGGTGGCGTACACATAGCCGAATTCATCGGTCACCGCATCGGTAATGCCCATACCCAGCAGCTCGCGGTGCAGCAGCACAGACAGATCCTTTTGCCGCATGGTAGAAGGATGCGTATGGCTGTTCGGATCGCTCTGGGTGTCGATGCGCACATAACGCATGAAACGTTCGGCGACTGAGTCGGGGCTTATTACAATCATAACATCGAAGTTTAGACGAAAAGCGAAATGCCTTAACCGATCGACACCAGTTCGATATCAAATATCAGATCCTTGCCGGCCAGGAAATGATTGGCATCGAGCACCACCACCGTATCGCGGAATTCGCTGACTACGACGGGAAAGGGATTGCCGGCCTGGTCGCTAAGGGTGAGTTGCATACCCAGTTCCAGCTTCATGTCGGCAGGCACCTGCTCCAGCGGAAATTCAATCAGAGCCGACTCGTCCTTTTCGCCATAGGCGTCGGCGGCAGGAATATTGATGGTCTTCTTCTCTCCTACCAACATGCCGGGCATGGCGGCATCGAAGCCCCGGATCATTTGTCCGCCGCCTACGGTGAACTCAAGCGGCTCTCGTCCTTCGGAGGAATCGAATTTCTCGCCAGAGACCAATGTGCCGATGTAATGCACTTTCACCAGATCGCCGATTTTTACTGCTGTCATTTTCTTTGTTTTTGTACCGCCGGCAAGCCGGGGCGTTTGTAAAAATAATATTCAGGAAGGCGGTCAATGTTCTAGTACCCAGACTTCAGCAAAAGCGGCGTTGCATCAACTGAACAGGGGAAGCTGAACAGGATCCGTAGCGTTCCGGGCGCAAGATAGAACTTTCGGGATGAGCGGGTTCCGGTTCAAAAGAAATAACTTAGCGGCATGATGAAATCAGCGGGTATCTTGCTAGCCGGACTCTTTCTTTTTCTCGGGCTTCGGGGGCAGCAACCCGTTCCCGCAGCGGAAAACCTGGGGCAGTACCTGCCGCTGTTGCGGGGCAAGCGTGTGGCGGTGTTCGCCAATCCCACCAGCCGGGTTGGCAGCAGCCATCTGGTGGATACCCTGCTGAAAAAACAGATCCGCATTGTCCGGATTTTCGGTCCCGAACATGGGTTCCGCGGTACCTCCGACGCAGGCGAAAAAGTGAAAGACGGCACCGATCCATCAACCGGATTGCCCGTGGTAAGCCTTTATGGCAGCCATCAGAAACCCACGGCAGAAGACCTCGGCGATGTGGATGTGCTGCTGTTCGACATACAGGATGTGGGCGTCCGCTTCTACACCTTCATCTCCTCGCTGGAATACTGCATCGAAGCCTGCTTCGAAAACAAAAAACCCCTGCTGCTGCTCGACCGGCCCAACCCCAACGGATTTTATGTCGACGGCCCGGTGCTCGAAAAGGCGCATCGCAGTTTCGTAGGCCGGCAACCGGTACCGGTGGTGTACGGTATGACGATTGGCGAATACGCCCGTATGTTGGTGGGAGAGCGCTGGCTCTCGGCAAAAGCCTGCTCCAATAATGCAGCCCGAAGCAAAATAAAAAACGACAGCCTGTCGGGCGCCCTGCTCCAAGTGATTCCCTGCAGGCAATACACCCACGAAAGTTTTTATGAACTGCCCGTGCCGCCCTCACCCAACCTCAAAACAATTCAGGCCATCTACCTCTATCCGTCAACCTGCTTCTTTGAAGGCACGGTGCTTAGTGAAGGCCGTGGCACCGACCTTCCTTTTCAGCTGTTCGGCCACCCCACCCTGCCCGACTCGTTGTTCGCATTCACGCCACGCCCGAATGCCGGAGCCAAAAGCAGCAAATGTTTTTTCCAGACCTGCCATGGATGGAAAATCACCGGCACGCCTGAATCAGTGCGCAAAATGCTGAACCGGAAACTAAGGTTATCGTACCTGCTCGACGCCTATTCCCTATTCCCCGACAAAGACAGTTTTTTCCTCAAAAACAATTTCTTCGACAAACTGGCCGGCAATACCCAACTCCGTGAGCAGGTGATAGCCCGCAGATCCGAACAGGAAATCAGAAAAAGCTGGGAGCCCGCCCTCAGCCGTTTTCTGGCCATCCGGAAACGCTATCTGCTTTATCCCGATTTTCGCTGACATGCTACTTGAGCGGGTGTCTTTATCTTCGCCGTCATGAATCTCGAAAAGCCTATGCGCATCATCTTTATGGGTACCCCCGAATTCGCGGTGGCTTCGCTTGATGCGCTATTGGTGGAAGGATTGAACGTGGTGGCCGTGGTCACCACCCCCGACAAACCCGCCGGGCGGGGGATGCAGGTTCAGCAATCGGCCGTCAAACAATACGCCCTGGCACATGCCATTCCGGTACTTCAGCCGGTAAAACTCAAAGACCCCGGTTTCCTGGAGCAATTGCGGGCCCTGAAGCCCGACATCCAGGTGGTGGTGGCATTCCGGATGCTGCCCGAAGCGGTTTGGAGCCTGCCGCCGCTCGGCTCGTTGAATCTGCATGCAAGCCTTTTACCTCAATATCGGGGGGCCGCGCCCATCAACTGGGCCATCATCAACGGTGAACAGGAAACCGGCCTAACCACATTCCGGTTGCGCCATGAGATAGACACCGGCGATATGCTGCTGCAGGCCCGGTTGCCCATCGGCGAAAATGAGCGCGCAGGCGAATTGCACGACCGGATGAAAGTGATCGGGGCCGGCCTGCTGGTGCAGACCCTGAAAAAAATGGCCCGCAACGAACTGACACCTATACCACAGCAGGATACAGCATCGGCGGTACTCCGCCATGCGCCCAAGATTTTCTCTGACACCTGCCGGATCGATTTCAGCCAAACTGCAGCCGGAGTTCATAACCTGATCCGGGGGCTCTCACCCTTTCCCGGCGCGTATACCGAACTCAATGGAAAGATGCTGAAAATCCTTGACAGCCGCAAGGAAGAGACAAGTTCGATCAACTTACCACCGTCCGGCACCCTGGTTACGGACGGAAAAAAAATCATCCGATTCGCGTGCAGCGACGGATATATCCGGGTCAACGAACTGCAGGCCGCCGGAAAAAAAAGAATGTCGGCCGAAGAGTTTCTGCGGGGCTACCGGGGCCCGGTCGCCGGTTTAAACGAGGAAAGAACTTGATTATCTTTGCGCCATGTTATCCATCAGCCGCCGCGGACAGCGCATGCCCCCCTCACCCATCAGAAAGCTGGTGCCCTTTGCGGAAGCCGCCAAGAAAAAAGGCACCCGGGTCTACCACCTCAACATCGGGCAACCCGATATCGATACGCCGCAGCAAGTGATGGACGCCGTGCGGCAAAGCGATTTCCGGGTGCTGGAATACAGCCACAGCGCAGGCAACGAAAGTTACCGGCGTAAACTGGTGGAATATTACAAACGGGTAGGCATCGACGTTACGCATGAACAGATCATCATCACCACCGGCGGAAGCGAGGCCATCCTCTTCGGATTCATGGCCTGCCTCGACGAGGGCGATGAAGTGATCATTCCCGAACCATTCTATGCAAACTATAACGGATTTGCCGTAGAAGCCGGAGTCAAGGTCGTGCCCATCTCTTCCTCCATTGAAACGGGTTTCGCCCTGCCCCCCATCGAAGAGTTCAGCAAGGTCATCACACCGCGCACCAGGGCCATTGTCATCTGCAATCCCAACAACCCAACAGGTTACCTCTACAGCCGCGAAGAAATGGAAGTGCTGCGCAACATCATCAAACAGCACAACCTCTACCTCTTTTCAGACGAAGCCTACCGCGAATTCTGTTACGACGGCGAGCATATCAGCGCGATGCACCTGCGGGATGTGGACGACCATGTGGTATTGATGGATACCATCAGCAAGCGCTACAGTGCCTGTGGCGGAAGAATCGGCGCATTGGTCACCAAAAACAAAGACATACTCCATACCGTACTGAAATTCGCGCAGGCCCGGCTGAGTCCGCCAGGACTGGCCCAGATACTCGGCGAAGCCGCGGTGGACCTTCCCGAAAACTATTTCGACGAAACGAAAGCGGAATACCACAAGCGCCGCGACACACTGGTCAAGCGCCTCAATGCCATACCCGGCGTTTTTTGTCCGAACCCGGGCGGGGCCTTCTATGCCATGGCCCGCTTGCCCATTGACGATGCCGACCATTTCTGCCAATGGCTGCTCGAATCGTTCACCTACAAAGGCAGTACGGTGATGCTAGCCCCTGCCAGCGGCTTTTACGGAACGCAGGGACTGGGAAAACAGGAAGTGCGGCTGGCCTATGTGCTGAACTGCACGGCGCTAAACGAGGCGATGGATTGTTTGGAAGCGGCGCTGGAGGCTTATCCGGGAACCAGGCGTTGAGCCAATTATACGAATGGCCTTATATTGTTTTTTTCACAACATAGAGCCTACCCCTTGCCTCAATACTGAATCAAGCCATCGTTCGAACTCACTTGGGAGAATTACGCTTCGACACATATTGCTCGCTACCCTCTGAAGCAATCGTAGCATCAATAGCATGGCGTACAAAATCATTCAACGTCATTTTATTGATGGCTGCGAAAATGGCCGCCTTCTTATGTAAATCAGAAGATATCCGGACATTAAAACTACCCTTGTATGTTTTGTCAGGTTCTTTTTTCAATTCCTTGCAGGTAGCGAGATAATCATCGACTGCTTCCTTGAACGCTTTTTTTAGCCCCTTGACCGTATCGGCTTCAAAATTGACCAAATCGCTTATTCCGATCAATTGTCCGAAGAAAACTTCATCCTCGGCACTGAAATGGATGTCCGCGAAGTACCCCTTGTATTGCAGTATGTCGTTCATGTTACAGGAATCCTTTTGATTTAAGCGTTTCAATTACCTGCCTGATTGCATATTTTTTGACCACA
>JBIIDU010000184.1:0-4968 GCA_044238165.1 Ferruginibacter sp.
TCAATAACAATATCCGGATCGTAGGTGCGGGTACTTCGGTAATTACGGCATCGCAGTTGGGCAGTGCTAATTATAATGCTGCTACCGCTGTATCACAAACGCTTACTGTCAATAAACAAAACCAAACTATCAGTTTTGCTGCACTTCCTGTGAAAACATTTGGGGATGCTGATTTCAACCCCGGTGCCACCGCCAGTTCCGGCTTGGCGGTTACATACACGAGTTCGAATACTGCGGTTGCCACCATTGTCAACAACAATATCCGGATCGTAGGTGCGGGTACTTCGGTAATAACGGCATCGCAGTCGGGCAGTACTAATTATAATGCCGCTACCGCTGTATCACAAACGCTTACTGTCAATAAACAAAACCAAACTATCAGTTTTGCTGCACTTCCTGTGAAAACATTTGGTGATGCTGATTTCAACCCCGGTGCCACTGCCAGTTCCGGCTTGGCGGTTACATATACGAGTTCGAATACTGCGGTTGCCACGATTGTCAACAACGCGATCCGTATCGTAGCAACGGGCACTTCTGTCATCACTGCATCACAACCAGGCAATGCGACGTACAATCCTGCCACTTCCGTTTCTCAGACGCTTACGGTGAACAAACAAAACCAAACCATCACCTTCGCAGCGCTTCCGCAGAAGTTGGTGGGTGATGCCGATTTCAGTCCGGGCGCTACGGCAAGTTCAGGATTGGCAATCACCTACAGCAGTTCCAATACTGCGGTAGCTACGATTGTCAACAACAATATCCGGATAATCGCTGCAGGCACCTCCGTCATTACCGCATCACAGGCCGGTAATACAACTTATAACTCCGCTACCAGCGTGCCGCAGACACTTACCGTGAAAAATCCGGCCATATTCAATTATGTGCCTGCCTCAGTCACCATTCTGTCCGGCTCTCTCAACAGCGGGGCATTTGGCAACCTGTCCACCAACAACGCGAGTTATTATGTGGTGAATTCAACTACCAGTGGTACGAGGGTGCTCAACTGGTACGCCACTATCAATATCACCCAGGCTGCATCCAGCGTAACCAAACTGACCATCAGCTTTGACAGTAAAAACAGCATCAGCCGGACACAAGAGCTGTACCTCTACAACTGGACAACCGCCACATGGACGCAGATTTCTTCCCGTACGGTATCCACATCCGACGTGTTGACAACTGCAGCTCAAACTTCACCATCGCGTTTCATCTCTTCCACCGGTCAGATCAGGGTTCGGGTTTACAGCACCGGAGGTACTACTAATTATCGCTGCTCGGGCGACTGGCTGCAGGTGGCGGTCCAGACCAATATTGCTGCAAAACCAACTACCCTTCCTGCAGCTCCGGCTTCCGTTTCCGCTGACGACATCTCAGTATGGCCCAATCCGGTGGCAGTCAACGGCACCATCCGGTACCGGTTGAATGCACCAGCTACTGTTAATTTATTGTTATACAATACGGAGGGCCGGTTGATGAAAACACTGCTGGAAAATAAATTTGAGCAGAAAGGAACCTACAACAGGGCTTACGATGTGTCGGGCATGCCTGCCGGCACCTACCTTGTCCTGTTCAAAACAGCAACCTTCGAAAAAGTGATTAAACTTATTGTACGAAAATAATCTAATCTTACATGACAAGATCCCGAATCATCCTGACCCTATTGTTGCTCCTGAGCAGCGGCCATTTGTTGCTTGCCCAGCGGCAAGACAAACCGAATATCCTTTTCATAGCCGTAGATGACCTTAAGCCTGTGCTCGGCTGTTATGGCGATAAGTTGGTGAAAACACCAAATATCGACCGGTTGGCCAAAATGGGTACCGTGTTTATGAACAACCACTGTCAGCAGTCCGTCTGCGGCCCTACACGCGCCAGCCTAATGACCGGTCTTCGTCCGGATGTGACGCGTGTGCTGGATCTCAAGACCAAGATGCGCGACATGCTGCCCGATGTGGTCACATTGCCGCAGTACCTGATCAGCCAGGGATATACCACTTCCGGTGTAGGTAAAATTTATCATCCCAGTTGCACCGATAAACAATTTGATGCCCCCTCCTGGTCCATCCCCTTCATTGTTGCGGAAGACAAGGACTATGCCAATGGTCTGGGGGAGCCCGCATTCAAACACTATCAGCAAACGGCACTCAAAGAACTAGCCCTGTCGGATGCCAAAGCCAAAAAAGACAAGAAGGACGTATCCAAATCGTCCGGTGACAAAAAAGACAAATCGAAGAAATCCAATGAAGGAGGGGAGGAGGAGGTTGCAGCCAAGCCGGAAAAAGTAAAAAAGGGAAAGGATGATGACAGTGAGGGCTCATCCAAAAGAGGCCCCGCCACCGAATGCCTTGACCTTCCCGACAACGCCTATGAGGACGGGGTCACCGCATTAAAAGCCCGTCAACAGATCATTGCTTTATCCAAAAACGCTGCCCCTTTCTTCATGGCGGTGGGCTTCCATAAGCCACATCTTCCTTTTGTGGCTCCCAAAAAATACTGGGATATGTATAAGGAGCAGGATATGCCGCTAGCTCCTTTTCAGGAACATGCCGCCAACAGCCCCTTCATTGCCTACACCCGCGCCGGTGAGTTGCGCAATTATACCGATATTCCCGAATTTGTCACGAAACCCGAAGAGTTGCTGCAAATCGGATTGAAGCCGGAAAAGCAGAAACAGCTGGTGCACGGATATTATGCTGCCGTATCCTATATGGATGCCCAGGTGGGCATCCTGCTCAATACGCTCGACTCGCTGGGTACGCTGAACAATACCATTATCGTGTTGTGGGGCGACCACGGCTGGCACCTTGGTGACCACGACCTTTGGTGCAAGCACACCAATTTCGAGCAGGCCACCCGTTCTCCCCTGATCATAGCTGCGCCCGGTATCAAGTCCGGAAAAACCAATTCGCCTTCCGAGCATCTGGATGTGTTTCCTACGCTTTGCAATCTCTCCGGGCTGAAAATCCCTACCCAGCTGCAGGGTAAAAGCCTGAAACCGGTGATGCAGAACAACAAGGCCTCGGTTAAGGATTTTGCCGTGAGCCAATATCCCCGCCGGGTAAAAAAGGATGAGATGAAAACGCTGGGGTATACCGATTCGAAGCTTATGGGCTATAGCATCCGCACCGAAAAATACCGCTACACTCTTTGGATCAACAATTACAACAGCAGGGAGGTTTTCAGCCCGGAAAAGATTTATGCCACCGAGCTCTATGATTATGTGAAGGATCCGCTTGAGAAAACCAATGTGGCAAATGACTCCAAGTATGGCGATATCGCCAAGGACCTGTACGCCAAGCTCACAGGGTTTCTGAAAGAGCAGGAAGCAAAATAAATAGTTCTGCGTCATCGGAATGCCTTCCAATGATTGTCAGATTAAAAAACACACTCAATTGAATTATTCTCAAAGGAAGACAATCGGAGCAATCACCACATTTGTGATGCTCGTACTTATGTTGCCTGCAGGAAGTAAGGCTCAGAAAAAGACAGGGCGCAAACCCAACATACTATTTATCGCCATCGACGACCTGAAGCCGGTGTTGGGTTGTTACGGCGACAAGCTGGTAAAAACACCGAATATCGACCGGCTGGCGGCATCCGGAACCGTCTTTTTGAATACCTACTGCCAGCAGGCGGTATGCGGCCCAACCCGCGCAAGCCTGATGACCGGCAAGCGCCCTGACTATACCAAGGTATGGGACCTCAAAACAAAAATGAGGGATATCAATCCAGAAATCCTGAGTCTGCCTCAGTACCTGATTTCTCAGGGATACAGCACACAAGGCATCGGTAAGGTCTACGATCCGCGGGACGTTGACAAGCAGCTCGACGCACCCTCCTGGAGCGTGCCCTTTTATAATTCTTCGAAAGAATATTTTGATCAAGCCCAGGGAGAGCCGGTGCTGGGCCAGTACCAGTCGCCCGAAACGAAAGCACTTGTGGAGAAATACAACAATGAGGCCATCGCGCAGGGAATGAGCAAGAAAGACGCTAAGGAATATGTGCAGCAAAAAATCAAGCCCTCCACCGAGTGTATCAATGTACCGGACAATGCCTATGAAGACGGGGCCATTGTGTTCAAATCGCTCGATATTCTTGCCCGTCTCAGCAAATCGGAAACGCCTTTCTTTTTCGCGGTAGGCATCCATAAGCCGCATCTTCCCTTCGTAGCTCCCAAAAAATACTGGGATCTCTACCGGCGCGATGCAATGCCCCTGGCACGTTACCAGGAAAAGTCGAAAAATGCGGCTGATATCGCTTATACCGATATCGGTGAAATGCGGAACTATACCGATATCCCGCCCCTCGTGTCGTTTACCGACCAGAAGGGATTTGGCGTGACCCTTCCCGCTGATAAGCAGAAAGAGCTCCTTCACGGATATTATGCAGCCGTGTCTTATAGTGATGCGCTGGTGGGTATGCTTTTGCGCTCACTTGATTCCTTGAAGCTGGCCGACAACACCATTGTTGTGCTTTGGGGCGACCATGGCTGGCATCTGGGCGACCACAACCTCTGGTGCAAGCATACGAATTTTGAACAGGCCACGCGGGTGCCTCTAATCATCTGTGCTCCGGGCCTCAAGCCGGGAAGGACTTCCGCTACCAGTGAATTTGTTGATCTGTTTCCCACCCTCTGTGATCTGGCCGGAGTACCTCAGCCCGATTCGCTGGACGGCAAATCACTTCTGCCCGTGATAAAAAACAACACAGCTTCCGTAAAGGAATTTGCCGTCAGCCAGTATCCCCGCTCCGGTAGCAAGGATGCGCAGCGTCTGGGGCTTTCCAGTTCGAAAGTCATGGGGTATTCCATCCGCAACCAGCGCTATCGCTATACGGTTTGGATGGGCAATGATTTCAGAAGTACCCAGCCATTTAAGAAAGAATGGGTGGTTGCCACGGAGATGTACGACTATCAGGAAGATCCCGATGAAACGGTCAATGTGGTGGCCGACAAGAAATATGAAAAGGAGG
>JBIIDU010000203.1:0-4472 GCA_044238165.1 Ferruginibacter sp.
CGGGCAGGGATTGCGCCATGTGTGGGGCGATACCGACTGCGGGGACGACGGCGTGGATGATACGCCCCGTCAGAAGTCTTACAATTTCGGATGCCCGGTGTTTCCGCGTACTACGACCTGCTCACAGAACGCGTTTGGAGATATGTTCATGAACTATATGGATTTCAGCGATGATGCCTGCATGAACATGTTCACTTTGGGGCAGAAAAAAAGGATGCGTGCCTTTTTTGCTGCGGGCAATGCACGCAATGCAATGCTTAACGCCTTTGCCTGCGACAGCAATCTTATAAGTGGAGGCGCTACACCTGTTACCGAAGGCGCTCCCGTCAATCAGGACCCGAAGGCAAAACCATACAACGTATTCCCGAATCCGGTTTCGGACCAGCTTACGTTCATCAACAAATCCACTTCCACAACATCCGCACCCATGTTGCGCCTCTATTCAACAGAAGGGAAGTGTGTCCGGACGGGCCAGGTGGAGGGTGCTAAAAAAATATGGTCAATGTCCGGCCTGCGTCCCGGATTGTACTATCTGTCCATTACTTCCGGCGATTATCACTGGGTGGAAAAGATAATCATATTATAAGCGATGCGCTGGAAATTTTGCTGCAGGCAGCGTTTTAGGAAAGCATGATCATTTCAGCCAGTTCGTCTGCCACAACAGGAGCCAGCGCCACGCCCATTCCGCTCATCCGAATACAGGCAAATAGTTTTTCCCCTACCGCCCGTACGATGGGCATTTTCTCGCTGCCCATGGCCATGATTCCGCTCCACCGATGGTCGATACCAAAATGTATTCCGGACAGGATATGTTCCCGGGCGAATGTTTCCAGTTCTTCCTGGATTTTTTGGGTAGTGCCCATCTCGGTGGTTTCCTCGGCTTTGAAATCCTTGTTTCTGGCTCCACCCAGAAGCAGGCGGTTATTTACATTCCTGAAATAATAGAAGCCGCTGTCAAAGTGAAAAGTTCCCTTGAGGTTGAGTTTTTCAATCGGGTGTGTGATGAATACCTGACCCCGGCAGGGAATGATGTCGATATCGGGTATCAGCTGTGCGGTGAACGCGTTGGTGCACAACACCAGCCGCGAACAAAGGAAGGTGATGTTTTTATCGGTTTCCAATTCTACGCCCTTGCTGTTTTCTTGGTAACCCGTTACTGTGATATTGTTGATGATCTGTACGCCGGCTTGAATCACCTTGCGCTCCAGAGCCTTGACAAGCATCGCCGGATGCAGACCTCCTTCCAGTCCGTTCCCGATCAAATGGCTGAATCCGGTGAGTCCGAAGGTTTTCAGTTTGTGGTCAGCATGCGTGAAGGTTTGCGTAACATGAGTTATTTCTGAAAGGGCCTTGTTGAGCCAGGGAAGCCGGTCTTCGCATTCGTCCCAGTCCGTAGAATCGTGCCGGAAGCACTCATATCCCCCTATGGGGTCATAACCGATTGCATCTTCCGGAAAATACTTTCGGATTTTGTTCAACCCCGCGAAGCGCATTGCCACAAGCTCCCATAGTTTGTCTTCCCCCATTGCGGCGATGTCGCTCAATAATTCCGAGGGGCTGCCAAAACAACTGAAGCCGGCATTCCTGGTGCTTGCTCCGGTAGGAATAAGCCCACGCTCAAGGATGGTGATGGTCAGCGCAGGATTGCGCTCGGCAAGAGATAACGCCGTCCATAATCCGCAAAAGCCACCTCCAATGATGATCACATCCTGTCGGGCGAAATATTCGGTTTTTTCCCAGTAAGAGATTTCGGACATCGGATCTGGATTTTACGTTTTGTTTTGGGTGGATTTTTAACCTGAAATCTTATTGCCTGTCATATGACTTTGTAATGTTCCTATCCCGGATATCGGCTCATTGCGTTGCGAATGCTTAACGGATTTGTATATAAGGCTTGCCGCCGAAGAAGATACGCAATGAATCTCTTGCTCGAGCCGTATCCGAAAGCGGGGTGGTAAAAGGCATCTGGAGGCGGAATACACTTGAGTCGGAATTGCTGGTAAGTTCAAGTTTATGCCCGTAATTGCGGAGGCGTTTGTATGCTTTTTCTGCCATCAGAAAGTTGGTATATTCCTTGATCACAATGCGGAAATTATTGCTGTCGGCAGGCAGGGCAGGCGCAACGACTGTGCTGTCGGGTTTAATGGAATTCAGGTTGCTGTCAACGGCCGTTAGAACAGCAGACGTGTCTTTTGAAATGCTGTCGATTACGGAAACCGTAACACGAGCATTGTTTTCAGCAGATTCCCTTTGTTTGTTCATGAAATGATAAAGAGCGTAACCTCCTGCGCCCAGCACTAAAAGTCCCAACACCATCAGCGCAACCCTTGTCCCTCCTTTTTTGGAAACATTTCCGGTTGTCGAAGATTCAGACGCTGCATTTTTTTCAGCAAGCGGCCTTGGCGGTTCCTCGGTTCTGGGTGCGGTGTAATTACCTGGAGTGAAGGAATATTCTCCGGTTTGATTTTTCACAATTGTACCCACGCCTTCAATGATTACCGGTTTTCCGATATGGAGAAACTGTCGGGCAAGAAGGGTATAGGATTCAAGGTCGGATGATGCGAGGGGCTTGATTTTACGGGTTTGCTCCATGATGCACTTGACCAGGTCCTCATCTTCACCCGCGTGCGAATCGGCTTCGAAGCTGAACGCGTTGGGAGGAAACTGGAAATTCCGATCGCCCTGTTCCGGCAGGGCAATGGCTGCGTCCAGATGCAGGGTGCCTATGCCCTGAAGTGTTACTTTCTTTTTGTCGTAAAGATGCCGGACGATGATGTGCGCGATTTTCACTAGTGCAGCTGTTCTTTGGGATGAACAAACCTACCTATTATTAAGGAATTTACAAAAATATGCCCGTTCAAAATGGCTAACTTTGCCCGTCATGCTTTCGGAAAAGGAAAAGGCTTTCATGGAATACTGGAAGGCGAACAGGGAAAAAAAGCGGGAAACTGCAATCCGGATGCGCGAGGGACTCCAGCCTGCGTTATTGTTCGCATTGCCGGTGATTGTCCTTCTGATTGCCGTTTGGGTGCTGTTTCCGGACTGGTATATGAAGATTTCCAAGACCTCTTCCTCTGCATTGGTGGCCGTGGTTGTTGCGCTGGTGCTGGTGATTGTGTTTTATGCCTTCTTCAAAACCCAGCACGATTGGGAAAGGCAGGAACAGCAGTACCGCGAGTTACTCGAGAAAAATAATGGCCATGAGCAGAATCCGGTGGAATAGGCCCTATTTGTACCCATTAAGTTGAACAATGAATTCTTCAAGATTTTTTATGAATAAAAACACAACCATGAAAGTTTTTGCAAAACTTCTGATTGGGGTTTCCATTTTGCTGGGTTCCTGCTCCAAGGGAAGTTCCAACAATACCTGCGATCCTACCCCTCCTCCCATAACCGCTACCGAGGCGGAACGAAACTATCTTCAGGCCTATGTCACAGCAAGCGGTATCAATGCCCAGCTCCATCCGAGCGGGTTTTATTACGAAGTTCTGTCGCAGGGAACCGGAACATCCTCACCTACCATTTGCTCCACAGTGCTGGTTACCTATATCGGTACTGTGATTGGTGGTGGCGGAACACCGTTCGACCAGAACCTGAGCGGCGCTTCATTTCCGTTGTCCAACCTGATTATAGGGTGGCAACTGGGTATACCGCTGCTGAAAAAGGGAGGCTCCATCCGCCTCTTCCTTCCGCCTTCCATGGCATACGGCAGCGGCGGAAGTGGCAGCATACCACCCAACTCGTATTTGCAGTTTGTCATCAGCCTCAGCGATTTCCAGAACTAATCAAAGAATAATTTGGCCAGCGAAACCATTTCCGTTTTCGACATGTTCAAGATTGGCGTAGGCCCGTCCAGCAGCCATACGCTCGGGCCCTGGCGTGCCGCGCTTCGCTGCATTCGTGATCTTCACGAAAGGGGAAATTTTGAGCAGGTTGAAAGCGTACACGTTCTGTTATACGGCTCTCTGGCAAAAACGGGAGTCGGGCACGGCACCGATGTGGCCTTGCAACTCGGCTTACTGGGGCTTGATCCGGTTACCGTGCCGGTTGAACATATAGACGGGTTTATAAACGGAATCCGAAACAATAAACAACTTCATCTCGACAACAGAAGGGCTATCCCCTTCGATCCTTTGCGCAACATAAGGTTTCTGCCGCAGGAGTCGCTCCCTTTTCATCCCAATGCACTGACGTTTGAACTTAAGTTGTCCGATGGTGAAATCCTACGGCAAACCTATTATTCCATCGGAGGTGGATTCGTGGTGCAGGAGGGAGAGGACCCTGCTGAAAAAGATGTGGTGGAATTGCCTTTTCCTGCCGATACTTCCGAAAGCCTGTTGCATTGGTGCATGAAGACAGGGCTGCATATTCACGAGCTTGTTGCCGATAACGAACTTTGCTGGAACCCCGAAAACGTCATCCGTGGCCGCTTGCTTGAAATATGGGGTGTGATGAAGGATTGTATTTATAAG
>JBIIDU010000185.1:0-4940 GCA_044238165.1 Ferruginibacter sp.
GCCGGTCTGGAGCTGAGTGAGGAGCATCAGACGCTTAAGTACGGACTGTTCGACCTGATCAGCAATGTGATTCTCTTTGCCGACGAGGAACAGCCGCTCCAGCGTTTCCATTTCCGGTTTGGTATGTCTTCGACCTCCTCGTTCCGCGACCTCGATGCTGAAACAAAAATCAGGCTCGACCGCCTCTATGTCGATTATTTTTTCCGCAGGCAGGATGCGTTCTGGCAGAAAGAGGCCATGCACAAGCTGCCCGGACTCAAACGCAGCACTGAAATGCTGGTTTGCGGCGAAGACCTTGGAATGGTTCCGCATTGTGTGCCCGACGTGATGGCGCAACTCGGTGTCCTGAGTCTTGAAATACAGCGCATGCCCAAGCAGTCGGAAAGGGAATTTTTCCATCCTGCCGATGCGCCCTACCTTTCTGTGGTGACTCCTTCCACACACGATATGAGCACCATCCGCGGATGGTGGGAGGAAGACCATGCAAAATCGCAGCGATTTTACAACCACGAATTGGGAAGGGAAGGGGCTGCACCCTATTTCTGCTCCGGGCAGGTAAATGAGGCCATTGTTTCCCAACACCTCCGATCACCGGCCATGTGGAGTATTTTTCAGTTGCAGGACCTGATGGGTATGGATGAAGGTATCCGGCACTCGCCTCCGTCAGAAGAGCGCATCAATATTCCGGCCGACCCGAGGCACTACTGGCGTTACCGAATGCACCTCTCCCTCGAACAGCTGCAGTCGCTGAAAGATTTCAACTTTCATTTGCGGAAAATGATACAGGAAAGCGGAAGGGCTTAGGAGGAGATGTTGAATGTTGGGTTGTAAATGTTAAATGGTACCGCATCGGGTATCATTTAACACCTAACACTTACCATTTATCATTTATCAATGTTGAATGTTGGGTTGTAAATGTTAAAAGGGTACCGCATCGGGAATCATTTATCAATGTTGAATGTTGGGTTGTAAATGTTAAATGGGTACCGCATCGGGAATCATTTATCAATGTTGAATGTTGGGTTATAAATGTTGAATGGTAACGCATCGGGAATCATTTATCAATGTTGAATGTTGGGTTTTAAATGTTAAATGGGTAACGCATAGGGGCCATTTAGCATTTATCACTTACCATTTACCACTTAACACTTAACACTCACCACCTTTCATAAACCTACTTCTTAACAAACCGTATCATCCTCGTTTCCGCGCCATTGCTTGCTTTCAGCAAGTAAACACCCGCCGGAAGTTGCGCCACGGGCAGGGAAAGCAGGTTGCCCGTATTTGTGAACGAACGGGAAAGCAGTTGTGTTCCGGAAAAGCTGAAGATGGCGGTCCGGATTGTTGAGGAGTAGGGTATTGCCTCCCATAGCAGATTCAACTTATGTTCAACAGGATTGGGGAACAGCTTCAGTGAGCCAGCATTGTTTTTGTCCAGTTCCTTCACCGTGCTGTAGCGTTTTTCCCCGGATGCACTTTCAGTGAACATCCGATAAAAATGTTTTCCGGTAGCAGGATGTGTATGCAGGAAACTGCCGTTCCCCGGACCAGTGACCTCTGTTTCGAAAATCGGGCTGAATGTCCTTCCGTTGGTACTGTGCTCGAGCAACATACGCGTATTGGGTTCTACCTCCATGATTGTCCAACTGATGCGCGCATCGGCACTCTGCCAGACGGCATCGAAAGCCGTGATGCGCAGGGGAAGCACCAGCGATTGCAGTACCATGTAATCTTCCACTTCCCCGAAACCGAACTGGCCTCGTGCGTCGCCGGCAGAAAGGGTTTCATTGCAAAGCCGCAGCCGCAGATAGGTGAACGCTTTCAGGCCCCGGAAGGGTGGGAGGCGTGTAAAATTCAGTTCCACCGTTTGCATCCCCATGGTGCTCGATACTTCCACGCTGGTGAATTCGTTGGCGTCGAAATTGCCGTTGCCGTCGGTATCTATCCATCCGTAGAGGAAAATTTCGGTACCCGTGTTGTTGAATACTAATACGGTTACCTTGTAAGTGGTGTCGTTGAGTTTTATTGGAGGCAGTGCGGCAATACCATCCTCATCGTCGGGCGAGCCGAAATTCTGTATATCGTCGCCATTGGCAAGTACTGAATTATTGGGCTTTTCCTCCGGATCAATGTCGGCGCCAATTCCCATTTTATATCCGGCAACACTGCTGGAAGCCGGATTCAGCGAATCGTAGCTGGCAGGTGCATCGCCGAAATCGTTTGAATTGGGGTTCATGGCGAAAATGTAGTGATTGTCTTTGCTGGTGGTGGCAATCGGTATCTGCTTGTCGAAACCGGGATTGGCCGACATCCACTGGTCGGGTAGCGTGGTCTGATCCGAGTGGATGGTGGTGCCTATATAGGTGAGTCCGGTCAGGGAGCAGTATTGGAAGTGCCCGGTTCCCTGCAGTTTTCCGGTGCTGCCCAGATAGTCGTTGTGGCTGCCACCGATATAGGTGGAGAATTTACGTGTAGCAAGCCCGTTGGCAAAAACAGAGTAGGTCATGTCCAGCGGGCCGCCTGCTGTGCTGCCGTGGTTTGCCTGGTAGAAGGGGCTGTAGCCCGATCCGTTGTTCACCGGAAAGTTCAGCGATTCGGTAGTGCCGAAAAGCAGCACATCGCGTGTGCGCAGGTCAATCACCAGTCCGCCCACGATATCCGATGCCTCGCCCCCGCAGTAGGTGGCATTGAAGATGCCGGGTGCGGAACTTTGAAAAGGAATCTGCAGGAGGAACTGGTCCGATATGGAAGTGTTGGGGCCATGGGAAGGTTGTGCGGAACCGGCGGTGCCCGGCAGATCCGATGAGGAAGTGTTGCCCGCCACATAATAGAATTCATTGTCGGCCGCAACCAGTGCTGCGTTCGATTCCCGTGCCAGTTTGCCTTCATCACCCGTGCCGCCAAAGAATGAAAGCTGGCCGAAACGCGTGGCTTCCCCTTCTTCAAAATACCCTACCAGCAATTCGCTGCCCGATATGCGCGCATCAATTTCATTCACCAGGGCAGGATAACCCGTGCCTGCGGAATTCACATGAACGGCAAACGCAAGTTTGCTTTTGTCGGGCGTCACGGAAATGGCCGTAAAGGTTTCGCTGGAGGAGCCGCCAACGTAGGTACCCCATTTGGCAGCCGGAACCGTTGTTGCATCCGAAACCCGGATGATGACGCCTTCCTGGCCGGCAAGCGTCGGATCGGGTGCGGTGGACGGAATGATGCCGGAAGGTAGCGCTGCGGTGGCAACACCTCCGAGGTAGAACGTATTGTCGTCGACTATGGAAAGCGACTGGTAGGCGGATATTCCGCTGCTCAACGCCCGAGAAATAACGTCATTGTATAAACGAGCGTTGAGGTCGGCCGAAAAGATCTGGATCGTATCTTTCTGGTAGGCCACCAGCAAACGTCCGTCGGGGAAAATGCCCATGGCCACAGGTATATTGGCTGTAAGTCCGGTGTAGGTCCATGCGGTGATGGCCGTACCTGAGGAGTTGAGGCGGTAGAGTACCGCCGTTTGCTTTTTCCCTATTGCATTGCGCGTGAAGACATAGTTGCCCGAATAGCCGGGCTGCACATTGCTGAGGTAGGCCGTGCTGAGCGCTTCGTTGGTGATGCCACAGGCGTACACTTCGCTTTTGTCGTTCACGGCGATGGCGTAGAGGTATTCGTCGAAGGTGTTGGTGTTGTTGTGCATGTAGGTCGACCAGATCATCACAGGGTCGATCACCAGCGGCCCGTCGGGGTCGGCAAGTTGCGGCACTTCATAGCGAACGGTTTGCCGGTTGTCGGCAAGTTGCATCGATGCATCCAGGGTCACTTTGTTGCCCGCCACCACCTGATAGGTTTCGGGTATTACTAAACGTAAGTCCTGATATTTCATTTTCAGCACCAGGGTTCCCTTGTCGTCGAGCAAAAGTTTTTCCTGTCCGTTGAAGCGCATGCCGATACGCCGGTAGTCGGAAGCGGTCCGCACCAGCCAGTCGAACTCGAGTGCGCCGTGTTCGCCGGCATAGAGGCGGAGATCGATGCCGGGGTACACCTGTTTCAGCGTCAGCTCATGGAACAGGGGTGCTTGAATGCTGCCACCCGCTTGCTGGTAACTTCCGGTGGTTACGGAACGTTCGGAGGGTGAAGCGGTCCAGTTGTTTTCCGACCCCGGGAATTCGATGTCTACGGTCTGTATGCCCCGGTTTTTGCCGTTCCTGTATTGGTTTACCGACAGGCGTACCTTGTCGGAGTAGATGCCCATGGAGCCGAATGCGGTCCGGCATGCATATTGAAGTTGGGGGTTTTGAAACTGTCCTGCGTTTTGCTCAAACCATAAAAGTCTGGTTCCGCTTTTCAGTGTGCGGTTCACCTGGGCGGCAAGGTTGCTGTTTTGTTGTGAAAAAGGAACATTTGCAGGCTGCTGCGCAAGAACAGAGGCGATTAACCCGAAAGCGCACATCAAAATAGATCCAAATCGATATCGAATACTGGAGGAGGGGCGGGGTAAAGCGGCATCTCTAAGCATAGGATAGTTTTACGGATGTGCGTTTTCTCCGCGATGCAAATCGGGAAAACGTACCTGATGGGAACGCCAAATCAGGTAGTATTATTGTGTGAAGTTTTTTATTGAGAAAGGAGGGCTGGGGTTAAATGTTAGGTTTTGAATGTTAAGTGTTAAATGGAAGAAAGGATGCCCCGGCGTTAGTTTGTTTCACGCCAAGCCGCAAAAATCAAGAAAAACAAGACGCAAAGAGTTGCCCTCCGGTCAACGGAATTCAGGCATTGACAGACAAAAAAGTTCAAGGTTCAATCGTTCAAGGTTCAATCGTTCAATAGTTCAAAGTTGGCTTCGTAGTTAGTCTATCAAAAACCTCTGTCCCTCGCTACAGCATCCCGGGAATCCTGAAATCCTGTGCATCCTGATTCAGACAAAAAAGTTCAAGGTTCTTCTTCCCAGC
>JBIIDU010000186.1:0-4925 GCA_044238165.1 Ferruginibacter sp.
TTGCCGTAGCATCCGTTGGGTAAGTAAGATGTTTTCGCCCTGCATTTCGCGGTAGTTGCGGTAGCTTTTGAGGTAGGTGATCCGCTTGATGGCATCGTTAAAACTCGATGCGGAGAAAATGAAATTAAGAAAGTCGTGGTTGCTCCGGTTCTTATAGGCGTAGACCATACTTTTGGCGTATTCCTGCCTGAGGGTGTCCAGCAACAGCTGCATCTTGCTCACATCCCGCTGCGATCGCGAGATGTTGTTGTCCATGATGTTGATTTCACGGCTGATGTTGTTCACCATGTTTTCCTGGATATTGAGCTTGTGGTTGATGTTGGCCAGAACACTGAGATTTTCCTTCGTATTTTTTTTGTTGCTGTTCAGCATTTCCTGGGCTTCTTCCAGCTCCCGCTTGAGTTGCTGGCGTTGCCGTTCCAGCTCCTGCTGTTCCCTTGAATTTCCGGGTTGCGCATGGGCCATAGGCATACTCCACAGGAACATGCCTGCGCTGAAAAGGAAAAGGATGATAGGCGATTTTACCCGCATGTTTCAAAATTAGTGAAAGATACCGGCGGACAGACGCGGGAAAAACCAACAAGTGTTGATAAAAGGCGCTGCAGCCTATTTCTCCCGGTAATTTTTCGGTATTGAGAAATTGATCTGGACCGGCTGGTCAAATTCGTATTGCTTGAATTTGAGCTGTATGTCCAACTTGTTTTTTTCGCTGACTGTGATTTCACGGTTGGTAGCAAATCGTATACGGTCCACTCTTTCGAAATCTCCGTATGTAACGTCCGCCGTGCGGTTCCTGCCCAGGTCCACATCATCCAGTTTGCTGTGGATGAGGCTTTTGTCGACCGGATCCAGCGTGAGCAGGTGTTTGAAATATCTTCCAACAGTCGCCAGCAGTACCTGCGTTTCCGACTTCTTGTAAAACATGACGCTGTCAGTGAAGAATACGGGATTCCCTACAATCAGGTTTTGCAGTTCGTTCATGCCGATTGGAATTTCGGTGATTTCCTGCAGATAGGCGATTGACCGCTTGGTTACTTCCTTGTTGATCTTATCGAGGGTGATGACACTATCCCTGGTAATCAGCATCCGGAAGGCCTCCACGTTGAAAACGGTGGCGATGCCTGAAATCCAGATCAGGCTGTCCCTTATCATGCGCACATTTGCCGTGATATTGGGCTGTTTCCCTTTGGTATCCTCATACTCAACCTTGATTTTGGCGGAGAAGCTGTTGTAGTAGATATGATTGCTTTTGATTTGCCGCATCACCTGGTTGAGTTCCGCAAGGGAGTCGAGTACGGCCTGGTCGCGTATGGCCATGCTGAGGGTGTCTTTACGGGAAATTGCAGATTGCAGTTGTTTCGCAGGCCGGCAACTGCCCAGGAATTGCAGGAGCAAAACGGGAATGATTGCATATCGGGGCAGGCTTCCTATGATTTTTCTGATGTGCATGTCGGATATCGGTTCGCTTTACTGGATTCCGGTATGGCCAAATCCCCCTTCGCCTCTCTCTGTAGTATCAAGCCCTTCTCTCAGCTTCAAATCGGCTCTCGCTATCGGACAAAATACGATTTGTGCGATGCGGTCACCGGGTTGTATGTCTTGTTCTCCGCTGCTGAGATTAACCAGCAGCACTTTTATTTCTCCACGGTAATCGCTGTCAATGGTTCCAGGGCTGTTAAGGCAGGTCAGCCCCTGTTTAAGCGCCAGGCCACTGCGGGGCCTTATTTGTCCTTCAAACCCTTCAGGGATTTCAAGACGGATGCCTGTCGGTATCAGCATACGCTCCAGGCTTTTGAGTACCAACGCTACCGGAATATTGGCCCTGAGGTCCATTCCCGATGCACCTGTTGTTGCGTATTGTGGAAGGTCAAATGAAGATTCATTGTTTACATTGATGCTGATACTTTCCATTTTGCAAGTTACAACGCCGGCTGCACTGCAGCTGATTCGGCCTTGGATTTAACAACAAAGTTTTTGTTAATATTCGCAACCTGCTGATCAGGCAGATGCGCGGTTGAGCTTTTCAATCAGCGCCGTGGCATAGGCTACAAGACCCTCCTCGCGTCCCACAAATCCCATTTTTTCTGTGGTGGTGGCCTTGATGCTTACCGCATCTGTATCCAGTTCGAGAATCTCCGCTATGGTCTTCTGCATTTGTGGGACGTGATTTTTGATTTTTGGCGCTTCAAGGCAAAGGGTGCTGTCGATATTCACCACTCGGTACCCTTTGCCGGTTATCAGTGCGTATGTTTCACGCAGCAGAATTTTGCTGTCTATGTTCTTGTAAGATGCATCTGTGTCGGGAAAATGTACACCAATGTCGCCGAGGCAGGCGGCACCCAGCAAAGCATCGCAAATGGCATGTAACAAGACATCCGCATCGCTGTGCCCCAGTGCACCCTTGCTGTGCGGAATTTCGATACCTCCGAGCCAGAAAGCCCGGTCTTCAACAAGACGGTGAAAATCCACTCCAAATCCGATTCTGTAGCCCATATTTTTCAGATGCGTAAAGGTATGAAAACAATAACGCCCCTTGGTTTCCGGGGCGCTATTGTTGAAGAAAGTATCGTATCGCTTACTTGGTCTTTCCGTCGAAGTCGAACAGCAGGCTGAAGCGTAAGGTGTTTGAAAGCGGGTTGCGATTTACGCCGTTTCCTGAAGGAAGCAGGTAAGAAAAGTTAAGGCCGAATGTCTCATACTTCAATCCTGCCCCCAAAGTGAAATATTTCCTGTTGCCTTTTACCGGGTTCTCGTAGAAATATCCTGTGCGGAAGGAGAATTGGTTGTTGTACCAGTATTCGGCTCCCAGTGAAACCTGAAATTCCTTGATTTCTTCGGAGAAACCTCCGGGCGCGTCGCCAAATGACTTGAACCAGCTGCTGACAACACCTTGGCTGCGGTAGTTAACAAGTCCTGCGCTGTCGCCCAGAGCAGGAGGCGTGGGCACCAGCAGTTTGTTGATATCGAGTGCAAATGTGATTTTATTCTGCTCATCGATAGCCTTGGTATAGGCAGCGCCCAGACCGAGGTTGGCAGGAATGTAATCCTTTTGATTCGCATCGCTGGTGTAAGAGATTTTGGATCCCAGGTTGGTCAGTGTCACACCATAGTTGAAACCCGATCCGTCGGCTTTGAGGTTGGTGTGGAAGAGGGAGAGGTCTCCGGCTACTGCGCTTCCGGCCTTGTAGGCAACTCCATTATATGTTCCGTTGGCCAGGTTGGAATTGATATACCGCAGCGCAATGCCCAACGAAGTCTTTTTGGACAATTTGCGGGAGTAACCTGCATCAAATCCGAACTCCCGGGGGCGGAAAGAACTCAAATCGTTTCCGAGGTTGTCGGTAAACTGTATGTTGCCAAGACTGAAGTAGCGCAGAGAGGCGGACAATGCTTGGTCATCGTCCAGCTTATAATATCCGGTTCCTGATATCAGATAAACGTCATTGAGGCCCAGGTCTTTCAACCAGGGGGTATAGGTCAGCGCAGCTCCGCCTTTGCTCGGTGCAAAAGAAAGCTTTGCCAGGTTCCAAAAAGATGAATTTGCGTCGGGAGCGGTTGCAATACCGGCATCACCCATACCGCCTGCCCTTGCATCGGGGGAAATGCGGAGGAAGGGAACCGCGGAGGTAACCACATTGATGGGATTGGCCTGCTGCGCAAAACTGTTTTGGAAGATTCCTCCTGCCAATAAGAGGAGAGCAGACAACTTAAGAGATACTTTTTTCATGCTTTTTTGTCTTGGTTAGGTACACTTTAACTCGATAAGCTCAGTGTTTTGATTCGTAAAAGGGTGAAATAGCTTTTGGTTTCCAACAAATTAAGAGGCAAAAATTTTCCGCAGAAAATTGGTTCTCAATGTCAGGTTGCGAAAATAGAGGATAAATGATGAAATTCCAAAGTAGAAAGCCAAAATTTACCCCGACTGCGCCTAAACCACTATTTTGACCGAAAAAACGATGGGAACGCTGCTTTATTGCTTTGAAAGTCCCGTAATAAATATATATTTATTTTATTATATGAAATCAAGGTTTTTGACTGTCTGGGTAAAAAGTGGGGACAAATAGGCTTTTCGAAAGCGCCTCTCGTAAAAACACAGCAGGGGCACAGATTTTGCACTTCTGTTTTAAAGATACGGAATCAATATATTCATAAAAAAAATTATTGATTTGTCAAAAAATACACAAAGTGCTGAAATTGTGCTGCTAAAGTGATTAACTTGCGTTCTGGTAACCCAAATATCACACAATATATAAGAAAACCCTTCGTTAACAACCTTGCAAAACGAATGTATATGCAAAACCAACCCCTCATTAGAAATCTGATTATCCTATCCTTATTCTCCGTAGCTCTGGCCTCATGCAAAAGCGGCGGGAAATCCAAAAGCGGTAAGTCATCAGTAACCGGATGGAATTATGATGACAAGAACATGGGCAATTACCATGTAAATAAAATGAAGTATCCCAAGGCCGGCCCGGGGCTTGTGTTTGTACAGGGCGGTACGTTTGTAATGGGTGCCAAGGACGAGGATGTGATGGGCGAGTGGAACAATATCCCCCGGAGGGTGACAGTTCCTTCATTCTTCATTGATGAAACCGAAGTGGCCAATGTGCACTACCGTGAATATATCTACTGGCTCGAAAACACATTCGGCGGCGATACCGCCATACTTGCCAAGTCTCTTCCCGACACCTTGTGCTGGCGCGAAGAATTGGCTTACAATGAGCCTTATGTAGATTATTACTTTCGCTATCCCGCTTATAATTATTATCCTGTTGTCGGTGTTTCCTGGCGCCAGGCCCACGATTTCTCCATCTGGCGTACGGATCGTGTGAACGAACTCAATCTGATCCAGAAAGGTTACCTCAAAAAAGATTTTGTGAAGAAGGAAATGAAGGGTGGTGGTGCAGACGGCTCCTTCAACACTG
>JBIIDU010000187.1:0-4900 GCA_044238165.1 Ferruginibacter sp.
TTCCTGATTTTCTAATTCATCCACATCCTGCCAACAGGTTATTAAGATGTAACCTTTTTTTCATAAGGTCTGTATTTTGTCATTTTAACCGGCAGCGTATAGATCATCAACATACCTTGATAATATTGGTTGTGAACAAACAATGACATATGGTGGTAAGGGATTTTGTTTATGGACCTGTTAAAAAAATACAAACTACCCACAAATATCCCTCCTGTGATCAGCCATGGGAAAATTTATACGAATAAAATCCACTGAAATTTTTCTCCGAAATGCAGTTTTTACCAATATTATTTTCATTCATCAACAAGGGGTGTGGATAATAAAACACGTTCCATCTTCCGGAAATCTATTTTTTTACTGTTCACAAAATTCCGTGTAAATCCGCTTTTAATTTATAGAACCTTCTGAAATTTAACCCCGTTCCCTTCTTAATTTTTTGTGGATAAATAGCTGATTTGCCCTATTTTTGCGCACCTTTATATTAATATAGTACAGTAATGCAGATTATTCAGCAAATTCGTGAAAAAGGCACCGCCATCATCATTGCGGTCATTGCCATCAGCCTTATCGGATTCATATTGATGGATGCCAACCTGGGCAGCAACCGGATGAATTCCGGAGGAAACGGCGATATTGGTTCCATTAACGGACAGCCGGTGAGCAATTCCGAATTTGCCGCCAAGGTCAAACAGATGGAAGAACAGTATGGCGGACGGGTAAGCGGAAGCCAGCTTTATCAGATTCGCCAGACGGCATGGGACCAGCTGACCGCAGAAAAAATCTTTACCGCCGAATTTGAAAAACTCGGCATCAGTTATTCACCCCAGGAACTCACTGCGACCATGTTCAGCGATGATGCTCCGCAGACCCTGAAGCAGGCTTTTTCGGATCCTGCAACCGGCAAATATGACATTGCCAAGGCACAGCAGTGGTGGCAGACAGCCAAAAAATCAAAAGGCGAACAGCGCGATGCGATTGTTTCACAGGTAATCGAGCCCATGAAACTTCAGTCGCTGTTCACAAAATACAACGGACTCATCGCCGCAGGAGGCTATTATCCCAACTGGCTCCGCGAAAAGGAAAACAACGAGCGGAACACCTTTGCTACGCTTTCCCTTGTAAATATCCCGTATACGGTGATTGCCGACAGCACCGTCAAGGTTTCCGACGAGGATATCAACAAGTATGTTTCCGCCCGCAAGACCCTGTACAAGCAGGAAGGGGGCCGGCTCATCTCCTACCTCACGTTTAGCACAAACCCTTCTTCTTCGGATACGCAGAGTGTAAACACAACAATCCTCAATCTCCGGGAATCATTTGCCGCCGATACCAATATGAAAGTGTTCATGGCACGGAACATGAGCACGCGTAAATTTGATGAAGCGTATGTTCCCAAATCCAAAATAACCGGCGCGCAAAAAGACAGTATCCTCAACCTGGGTGCGAACCGTGTATATGGTCCCTATCTCGACGGAAAAGAGTTTGTACTTGCCCGCATGATGGGAACGAAAATACTACCCGACAGCATCAAATGCCGCCACATCCTTATCGGCACCGTCAACCGGGAAACCGGAGAAGCAACGATGGATACCGCACTGGCCCACCGCAAGATCGACAGCATCGCCGCATTGGTTGCTTCAGGTGTGAGTTTCGACTCGCTGGAAGCACAGAACAGCACCGATCAGGCCGCCCATAAGGACAAGGGCGTGATGACTTTCGATGTAGCAACCGTCCAGAACAAACAAAACTTCGCGCCCGAGTTCGGGGAATTCCTGCTGAACGAGAAAGGAGAGACGCGCAAGACCGTGAAAACAAATTTCGGATGGCACTATATCGAAATCCTCGAAAAGAAAAATCCGACCCCCTGTTACAAAATCGCCTATCTGTCGCGTGAAATCCTCCCCAGCGAAGAAACCATCAACAAGGCTACCGCAAAAGCCAACAAGCTTTCCGGAGAAGTGCGCGATATCAAAACACTGGAAGGATATATCAAGAAGAACGGAATGGAATCGATACGCGTCGACCATCCCCTTCCCGTAAAGGAAAACGACTACCAGCTGGGAGCCTTGCAGGATGCCCGTCAAATTGTAAAATGGGCTTTTGAAGCGAAGGAAGGTGCCATCAGCGAGCCCTTCAATATCGGAGACCAGTTTGTAGTGGCCGCTCTCCGGAAAATTCAACCCGCGGGCTTACCCGATGCCGCAACGGCCCGCCCCCAGGTTGAAAACCAGATCCGCAACATGAAGAAGGCTGAACAAATCGGAGCAAAAGTAAAAAGTGCATCCAGTCTCGAAGCAGTAGCCTCGGTTTACAACAACCCCGTTCAACCCGCCGGCTCCGATTCCAGCATTACCTTCAATGCGCAACTGATTAACGGAATGGCCGAACCGAAAGTCATCGGAGCTGTTTTCAACAAGGCCAACCAGACAAAAGTTTCCGAACCGATTGCAGGCAACACCGGCGTATTTTATATCAAGGTCAATTCCTACGGAACCAAACCCGACCAATCTGCCGGATCTGCCGACCGCGCCCGTTCCATCGGACAACAGCTTTCATCCGGATTCTTCGAGTCGCTCAAGAAAATGTCCGACATCAAAGACGAGCGGAGTACGATTTATTAAACCGAATCAATACATAGGACTTAACCCGGCAGCGCACTGCCGGGTTTTTATATACCCGGAATTCGTTTAAACGCTGCGAAATATTGATTAAATTTGACTGTGATGTCCGACACGATAATCAATAAAGTAAGCGAAAGCTCCCTGGTCACACTGAACCTTGAGGATTATTTCCCCGAAACGGAAATTCTGGCGTTTGATCTGAAGGACTACCTGTTCATGGGATTGATTCTGAAGGAGAAACCCTTTCGGGAAGCACTGGCAAACCTTGATTTATCTCCCTACAAAGGAAAAGTTGCTGCGGTTGCCTGCAGCGCCGATGCCATTATACCCCAATGGGCCTATATGCTGGTAGCTTCCATTTTACAACCCGTATGTGCTGATGTGTTCTTCGGTAATACCGATTCTGTCAGGCAGCAGATACTGTTGAAAAATATCGCTTCCATGCCTGCTTCCGAATATGACGGAAAGCGGGTGGTGATCAAGGGTTGCGGCGAAAAACCGGTGGGCGAAGCCGCGTACCTCCTGGCTACAAAAATTCTTCGTCCTATCGCAAAAAGTATCATGTACGGAGAACCCTGCAGCACCGTGCCGGTATATAAACAACCGAAAACAACTCCATAAACAGCAATGCTGTTGTACCGGAAAATGGTAAATGCGCAGCCCCATTCGTAATATCAGGATTGTCTTTTTATTGATTGCCATTGTGGCAACAACCGGCTCACCGGCGAATGCACAAAACGGTTTTTTGCTCTTGCAGAAAAACAACCGCACAACCCTTACTTATTTTTCCGGAAGTGAAATCGGCTTTACCACCAAAACCGGCACCCACCATTCAGGTAGGATCATGTCGCTGAAAAACGATTCACTCCTCCTGAAAGTGTATTCTGTTTTTCCCTCTCCAGATTTTACCGGAAAAATGGACACGCTGACGAAATATTACCTCCCCATACCCGTTTCGGAAATCGCGTATATTGACCGAACCGGCCGCGGGTTCAACTGGCAGGCCAGCGGAGCTGCATTGCTGGGCGGGGGTACTCTGCTGGTACTTGCCGGAGGAGTTTCGTGGATGGTTGACCGTGAAAAATTCAGCCCGGCCCTTCTCGTAGCAAGCGCCGCGCTTGCAGCAACAGGATATCTGTTGATGAAAAAAGGAGACCGGCCGATACGGCTGGGAAAAAAATACACCTTGCAATATGTGGAAAATAGGCCACCCTCACCCTAAAACCACGCAGTAATGCAGCATTGGAGCCGCAGGATAAAACGCATTTTTATCATACTCTTTATTGCGCAGTTTGCGTATATCCTCTATGGCATCTGGTTCATGCCACCCATCACATTGACCCAGGTCGGAAGTTTGTTCGGAGGCTACGGCCTGAACCGCGATTATGTTTCTTATGAGGAAATGGGCTACAATATCAAACTGGCGGTGATTTCGAGCGAAGACCAGCTTTTTCCCGACCACAACGGATTTGATGTCAAGGCCATTAAGAAAGCGATAGAGTATAACGAGAAGCATGTGAAAAAACGAAGAGGAGCCAGCACCATCAGCCAGCAGGTGGCAAAAAATGTTTTCCTCTGGCAGGGCGGGGGTTTTTTCAGGAAGGGCCTGGAAGTGTATTTCACCTTCATGATTGAATTATTCTGGAGCAAAAAGAAAATACTGGCCACGTACCTCAATGTCGCCGAAATGGGAAAGGGCATTTTCGGTGTTCAGGCCGCTGCAAAAAAATATTTCAATAAGGACGCTGCGCAACTTACCCGTTCGGAAGCGGCCATGATTGCCGCCTGCCTTCCCAATCCAAAATTGTACGGCGTGAAACCCATCAGCCGTTATGTTGCCAACCGATACGACGATATCATGCGGCAAATGAACAACCTGGCCGGTGACCCCGATATCGAAAAGCTCATTCAAACCGGTCAAAAAAAATGACTACCCTGCACATCACTACGCTTCAGGAAGACCTGGTATGGGAAAACAAGTCCGCCAACCTGCGCATGTTCGAAGACCTGATTCTGAACAAGACCGGCCCGACCGAAGTGGTGGTGCTGCCGGAAATGTTCACTACCGGATTCACGATGCGACCCGAACCTTTCGCTGAACCCATGGACGGTGAAACCATTGACTGGATGCGTGATATGGCCCGGATCAAGAAGGCCATTATCACCGGCAGCATGATTCTTTCGGAGGCGGGCAAATACTATAACCGGTTGGTTTGGATGCAACCCGACGGGCAACTTGGTTATTACGACAAGCGGCATCTTTTCAGCCTGGCCGG
>JBIIDU010000188.1:0-4884 GCA_044238165.1 Ferruginibacter sp.
GAACGGAGCGGGTGTTTTTCAGTTAGCATTCATTTTGACCCTTCCGCCCTTGGCTTTGGCATAAGCCTCCGGTTCCCGTACCGGGTGGGGTATCAGCAGATCCTCTTTGCCGTATATGAAACCCTTGCGCTGGTAGTTTGCCGGAGCAAAGGTTTCGCTCAGATAGATCGCATCTTTGGGACAGGCTTCCTCGCACAATCCGCAGAAAATGCAGCGAAGCATGTTGATCTCGTACCGGGCTGCATATTTCTCCTCGCGGTACAAATTCTCTTCACCCGGCTGCCGTTCGGCGGCTTCCATCGTGATGGCTTCGGCAGGACAGGCAACGGCGCACAAACCACAGGCGGTGCAGTTCTCCCGGCCCTGCTCATCGCGGTTGAGAATGTGCAGCCCGCGGAACACCGGACTGAAGGGTCTGGTCTTCTCGGGATAGTTGATGGTGGGCCGTTTCTTGAACATGTGCCCGAAGGTGATGGCCATGCCCTTCATGATGGCGGGCAGGTACAACTTCTCCGCAAAGCTCATCGGCCTTCTGTCCACCGGCTTCGACCGGTTTGTTAGTGGTTGTGTTTTCATTGCATCCATTATCAGCCGCGTTCAGTTTTTTATTTGACTTCTCCTACCGGTATCACTTACCCGAAAAAGCCAGAATACAGGCCCCGGTTGCCAGCATGTTCGCCAGTGCCAGGGGAATCATCATCTTCCATCCCAGATTCATCAATTGGTCATAACGGAAGCGCGGTATCGTCCAGCGCACCCAGATGAAGAGGAAGAGGAAGAAAACAATCTTTACCAGCAGCATGCCCGCATGCAACAGGGCCATGAGGTTGTCGCCATGACGGAGGGCGAACTCCGCGTCGTTGAGTAACGGTATGTCATACCCGCCGAAGAAGAGGCTCACCATCACCGCGCTGCTGATGAACATGTTGATATATTCGGAAAAAAGGTAAAAGCCCAGTTTCATGGAGGAATACTCGGTGTGGTATCCCCCGATCAGTTCGTTTTCGGCTTCGGGGAGGTCGAAGGGCGTACGGTTGCATTCGGCGAACACGCAAACCAGAAAGATCAGAAAACCCAGCGGCTGCTTGAAAATGTTCCAGTAGCCGTCGAGCTGCTGGTTCACCATGGTTTTCAGGCTCAGGGTGCCGGTGACCATCAGCAGGGCGATGAGCGAAATGCCCATGGCGAGCTCATAGCTGATGATCTGCGAAGCAGCACGCAGGCCGCCCATCAGTGAATACTTGTTGTTGCTGGCCCAGCTGCCGATCATGATGCCGTAGACACCCATGCTCACCACGCCAAACACGTAGAGGATGCCGATATTGACATCGGCAATCTGCAAACTGATTTCCCGTCCGAAGAGCTGTACCTTGTCGCCCCAGGGAATCACGGCCCCCGTCATCATTGCGGTCAGCATGGCCAGACAGGGACCCAGAATGAAGAGGAAGCCCGAGGAGAAGTTGGGTATGATTTCCTCCTTGAAAAAAAGTTTGAGTCCGTCGGCCAGCGGCTGCAGCAGTCCGAAGGGGCCTGCCCGGTTGGGGCCGCGCCGGTCCTGCATTACGGCTGCGAGTTTGCGCTCGGCGAATGTCGTGTACATGGCGATTACCAGCGACGACATCACTACCACGGCAATGAGTACCAGTTTTTCAATCAAAAGAGCCATATCGATATTAAGCAGCATCATTGCAGGCAGATTCATGGTTTCATTTGGTGGGTTGTGAATTGTCGAAAGCCGCTCCGGTAGCCGGGCCGCTGATATCGCTGAGACGCACACCCGGTTTGTTCACCTGGCTCTCGTCGTGAATGTCCATCAGCAGGCGCGGGGCCCTTCCGTCCATCACGCGGGCCATGGTTTCATTCGGCTTCACCAGCCCGGGATATTTTCCCTGCGACATCACCGAGTGCCGGCTGATGACCGTCAATCCTTCAATATGCCAGTCGCCCGTTTTCTTTGTGTGAAAGCGGCAGGTATTGCAGATCCATCCGGGCTTCCCCTCGAAAAGCTGTACTTCTCCCCAGGGATCTTTACGGGCGGTGACGCGGAACACTTCGTCCCCACGCAACCAGAGCGTGGCCTTGCCGCAGCAGCCAGGCGTGGTACATTCGCGGTGGGCGTCCACCGGTTTGGTGAACCATACCCTGTTTTTGAAACGGAATGTCTTGTCGGTCAAAGCGCCTACAGGACAAACATCGATCATATTTCCGCTGAAGTCGTTGTCAATGGCCTTGCTGATATAGGTGGATATTTCGGCATGTTCGCCGCGGTCGAGCACGCCGTGTACCCGGTTATCGGTCAGCTGGTCGGCCACATAGGTACAACGGTAGCACAAGATGCAGCGTGTCATGTGCAATTGGATATAGGGGCCGATGTCTTCTTTTTCAAAAGTGCGGCGTGCAAATTCGTATCGGGTTCCTTCCTTTCCGTGCTCATAGCCCAGATCCTGCAGGTGGCATTCGCCGGCCTGGTCACAGATGGGACAATCGAGCGGATGGTTGAGCAAGAGAAATTCCACCACCCCGGCCCGGGCATCTTTCACTTTTTCGCTGGTGATGTTCTTCACCACCATTCCATCGGCCACACCCGTGCGGCAACTGGCAACCAATTTGGGCATCGGACGTGGATCGGCTGCCGAACCGGCGGCCACTTCTACCAGGCAGGTACGGCACTTGCCGCCACTGCCCTTGAGACTGCTGTAATAACACATGGCCGGAGGCGTCACATCGCCGCCGATTTCACGGGCGGCCTGGAGTATGGTGGTACCCGGAGCGACATCGATGGTGATGTTGTCGATGGTAACCTTGATTGTTTGTATTTCTTCAGCCATAGTTTTTCAGGCAAGGTCATTTTATTATTTCACGCAAAGTCGCCAAGGAGCAAAGACGCGAAGGATCAATTCTTATAGTTAATAACTGTATTATTATTTTTAAAGTTTATTGACAACTCGGTGAATACCATCTTTGATCAAAGACACATTAAAATTTATCAAAAATCCCAATTTCATTCCGGTGAGTTTAAGGTAGGTGAGCAGTTGTTTATAATGCACATCTGCAATTGCTTCTACCGACTTCAATTCAATAATCACAAGATCGTCAATTATAAGATCTGCCCGAAATCCCAAATCCAGCTTTACCTGTTCGTGTATAACCGGCACTCCCTGTTGTCTTTTGAAGGGAATACCTGTTTTCGCCCACTCAAAACTGAATATCTCCTCATACACACTTTCAAACAAACCGGGCCCGTATTGTTTGTGTATCCTGTAACACAGGTCAACAATCAACTTTGAAAGCTCATTCTCAGTCATCTTTCACGACTTCTAATTATTGCACCATTGACTGCCTCCATTTACGCTCTGAGCCTCAGCGTTCTCCTCTTAGCGCCTTTGCTCCTTGGCGACTTTGCGTGAACCTTTCTTCATTTTTCCCAAAGGCTCACCACGCTAAATTCTTCCCTCAGCGTCTTCGCTCCTCTGTGTCTTTGCGTGAACCAAGCAGCGCAAAGCTATACCGCCACTTCCATCGGATCGGCATACCGGCCGATGCCGTAATTTCTTTTGGTACATTCAGCAGGGTTCAGCACATGCCACTCAAACTCATCGCGGAAATGCCGGATGGCGGCTGCCACGGGCCATGCGGCCGCATCGCCCAGGGGGCAGATGGTGTTGCCCTCGATCTTGCGCTGGATATCCCAGAGCAGGTCGATGTCCTTCATCTCGCCTTTGCCGTTGTCGATCTTCTTCAGTATCCGTTCCATCCAGCCGGTGCCTTCACGGCAGGGGCTGCACTGGCCGCAACTTTCGTGATGGTAGAAGCGGGCCAGCGTAAGGGTATGCTTCACCACGCACTGGTCTTCATCGAGCACGATGAATCCGCCGCTGCCCATCATGCTACCGGTGGCGAAACCGCCGTCGCTCAGGCTTTCGTAGTTCATCAGCCGCTTCTCGCCTTTTGCCGTTTGCAACAACAGGTTGGCGGGTAAGATGGGAACCGAGGAGCCACCGGGAATACAGGCTTTGAGCCTTTTTCCGTTGGGGATGCCGCCGCAGTATTCATCGCTGTATATGAATTCTTCCACGCTGATGGTCATGTCAATCTCATACACGCCGGGCTTGTTGATGTTGCCGCAGGCCGAAAGCAGTTTGGTGCCGGTACTTTTTCCTATGCCTATTTTCGAATAGGCGTCGCCGCTGATGTTGATGATGGGAACCACCGCAGCGATGGTTTCCACATTGTTCACCACGGTAGGGCAATCCCACAGGCCCTTCACAGCCGGAAACGGTGGCTTGATGCGGGGGTTGCCCCGTTTTCCTTCAAGGCTCTCGATCAATGCAGTTTCCTCGCCGCAGATATAGGCTCCGGCGCCGCGCTGCACATACATTTCACAGTCGAAACCGCTGCCCTGTATGTTTTTTCCCAGCCAGCCGTTTGTCCGGGCTTCCTGAATCGCTTCTTCGAGAATGTCAGTTATCCAGGCGTACTCTCCGCGGATATAAATATAGCTGACATTGCTTCCCAGCGCAAAAGAGGATATGATCATTCCCTCGATCAGCAGATGGGGTATGAACTCCATCAGGTAGCGATCCTTAAACGTGCCCGGTTCGCTTTCGTCAGCGTTACAGACGAGGTAGCGGGGAACTCCTTCGGGCCGGGCCAGAAAGCCCCATTTCATGCCGGTGGGGAATCCGGCGCCACCGCGGCCGCGGAGTCCGCTCTTCTTCACTTCCTCCACAATATCGGCGGGTTGCATTTTCAATGCTTTCTCCAAAGCAGCATAACCTCCCTCACGGCGGTACACGGTATAAGTGCGTATGCCTTCGATGTGAGCCTTGTCCAGTAATAGTTTCACTCCCATATAGTCGGTTCGTGACGTTTAATTTTCTTTTT
>JBIIDU010000026.1:0-16870 GCA_044238165.1 Ferruginibacter sp.
TTGTGCGGCCGAGGTGCTCCGGCCACCACTGAGGCAGTACACGAAAACCGGCTTCGACTTATCGATGTTTTCAATTTGCCTGCTGAAGTCTTTTCCGTTCCAGTCGTAGTTCACCGCATTCGCCAGATGGCCTTTCTCAAACTCACCGGGTGTGCGCACATCCAGTACAACCGCATTGGGAGTGGCTTTCAGCTTTTCGGAAAAAGCCGTCGGAGAGAGGGATGCATTTTTTTGCCGCTGCCCGGTGGTGCAGCTTCCCAGAAAACAGAAGAGCGCAATCAGGGATGGCAGAAAATATCTTTTGCTGTTCATCGTGTATTTTTTTGTGTGGAGCATAGCGAATTATTTGAAAACCGGCTTCGCATGTTTTAGCCGATAAGACGCTGCAGGCTTGTCCAGCTGCCTCCATTGTGCACTTCGGCATAGCCCTTTGACTTCAGGATATTTTTTGCGGCAGCACTCCGCATGCCACTGGCACAGCAGGTGATGACCGGCCGGTTCTTGTCGGGCAGTTTGCCAAGACTGCCCGTCAGGCTGTCGACCGGAAGATTGATTGAACCGCGGATATGGCCGCTTTTGAATTCAGCCGGACTCCGGACATCCACAATCATTGCCCCTTCCCGAACCAGGAGGGCGAAATCGGTTTTGGGACCAAGTCCCAGTAATTTTTTTAATGCACCAATCATGGGGTGGAGTTTTTTAAAAGGGTTATGGCCGCTTAGGCGCCTGCCGCATCATCGACCAGTTTTCGTTTTGTACGAAAACAGGTTCCCTTGAACAGGGCCACCATATGGCCATGCTGGTTGGTGATGGTGATCTGGTAGAGTCCTGTCGAGCGGCCGTTATGCAATTCGCGCGCTTCGGCCGTAAGGCGATCGCCCACCTGCACTGGCCGGGTGAACTGGATGGAAGTGTCGAGCGCCACCGAAACCTCGTTGCGGTTGTTGCAGGCGAAGGCAAAAGCGCTGTCGGCAAGTGAAAAAGCAATGCCACCATGTACGATGCCGAATCCGTTGATCATTTCCTCACGCACCAGCATATCGATCCGGCTGCTGCCCGCTTCCACATGCAGTACCGAAATGCCCAGCCACTGGCTGAAACGGTCGTGCTGCATCATATGGGCAACCACATCAGCGGGCGGGCAGTTGGAATTCATAAGCAATACTTTAAATGGTGTGTCTTGTTACTTTCCGTAATTTATTTTCCGGTGAATACGGGAGCGCGCTTCTCCATAAAAGCTGCAACACCTTCAGCATGGTCGGCCGTTTGGGCTGCGGCTATCTGCAATTGCGCTTCCAGTTCAAGTTGCTGCGCCAGTGTATGGTTCAGCGCCTTGTTCAGCGCCTCCTTTGTATAAGCCAGTCCCTTTGTTGGCATGGCGGCTAGGGTTTCGGCAAGCGCTATTGAAGATGCGGCGAATTCACCTGCGGCATAAACCCGGTATACCATGCCCATACGTTCTGCTTCGGCAGCGCTTACCTTTTCGCCCAGCATCATCAGTGCCGATGCACGCTGAAATCCAATGAGACGCGGCAGGGTATACGTGCCTCCGCTGTCGGGTATAAGGCCGATTTTGCTGAAGGCCTGTATGAAGGAAGCGGATTCATGGGCTACAACAACATCACATGCAAGGGCAATATTTGCACCTGCACCTGCGGCCACACCATTCACGGCACAAACCACAGGTTTGGGAATCTGCCTCAACCGGCTCACAATCGGATTGTAATGTTCGGACAGAATGGTTTTGATGGGAATGGCAGCGGGTCCGGACACTTCGGCGAGATCCTGCCCCGAACAGAAGGCCTTTCCGGCTCCGGAGAGGTAGACTGCACGAATGGAATCGTCGACCGAGCATTCGTCCAGCAGCTTTTGCAGCAACAAAGCCATGTCGCGGTTGAACGCATTGTATTTTTCCGGCCGGTTCAATGTAATGACCGCCAATTGCCCTTTCTTCTCAAACAGAACTGAATTCATGGAAATTGAAATTAGGAATAATCCGGTTAATTGCCCGGCTTATGTGTTTTGCTCCGCTTCGGCGGCGAAGAGCTCATCGAAATAGAGCAGCACATGGTCTTTCAGGAAATGTTCCTGCTCTATCAGGGAATGCTGCGGCAGGGACTTGAGCTGACGGTAATGGGGCCAGCCCTGTTCGTCGTGCCCTTCCAATACATAATAGCCGCTGCGTGACAGCAAAGTGCACACGGCGATATGCATCAGGTCCTGCTTCTGTTCCTTGGTGAATTTTTGTGGACCCGCTCCCAGCTCCTGCACGCCGATCAGAAAGAGCACACCGTCGAGGTCGGGCTTGATGCGGAAGCGTTCCTTCAGTTTGATCCGGAGTTTCAGCCAGCGGATGACGATATCGTCCTGGACATTTGCCATTCGTCAAAGATAAAGCATGTGCCCTGCCGCCAAGCCCATTTCCGAATATTCCGACAGACTCCGGGCCGGCATTTTATCGCTATCTTTATTCCCCGAATTGATATGCAACAACCCGTCTCCGCATCATTCAGCTCTACCCTGCCGGTGGCCATCGGCAGCGACCATGCCGGTTTCGAATATAAAAGCCACCTCATTTCCTGCCTGCAGCAACAAGGTCTGCAATATCGTGACTTCGGTACGTTCAGTGCCGCATCGGTCGATTACCCCGATATCGCCCATCCGCTGGCCACAGCCGTCGAAAACGGAGAAGCAGCATGGGGCATCCTGTTGTGCGGCAGCGCCAATGGAGTGGCCATCACGGCCAACAAACATGCGGGTATCCGTGCGGCCATCTGCTGGACGGAAGAGCTGGCCGAACTCGCGCGCAAACATAACGATGCCAATGTGCTTTGTCTGCCCGCCCGGTTCATCGATCTTGCGCTTGCAGAAAAAATCATGAATGCATTTTTCCGAACAGCCTTCGAGGGCGGACGCCATGCCGCCCGGATCGGTAAAATCAGTTGCTAATAAGGCAACAAGAGCTTCTTTCACAAACAACCGAAAAATATGAGATGGATTTCAGTAGCAGCGCTTTTATCCTGCGCCGCATTTACGGCCCTCGGCCAACAGGACCATGCCCTGAAGTTCGGCAACACCATTCGGGCCGAAGACCTCAGGAAGCACCTGACCATTGTGGCCGGTGCCGAAATGGAAGGCCGCGAAACGGGTACAGAGGGCCAGCGCAAGGCAGCAGCATATATTGAAGAACAGTTCAGGAAAATGGGACTTGTTTCACCTTCCGCGTTAAAGGGGCATCAGCAGTATTTCCCTTTATACACAGACTCGATGCGTTCATCGGAACTGCTTATCGGCGACCGCAGGCCTGTTTACGGCACCGATTATTATGTACAGGCATCCAAAAACCGGTCCTGCTCGGTTTCGGCGAACAGCCTTGTTTTTGTAGGCTATGGTGTCAGCGAACCCGGGTACGATGATTATGCGGGTAAGGATGTGAACGGAAAAATCGTTGTGCTATTCACGGGTGAGCCTAAGGCTGACGGAAAGTTTCTGGTGAGCGGCGACAACAATATTTCATTGTACACCTTTCCCGGCATTGAGAAGAAATCGCAGGTGGCCCGTAAAAAGGGGGCGGCCGGAATGATCATCATCCAGCAGGGCACCAAGGAACTCAGCTCCGGCCTTGTTGCCACCAATTCCAAATCGAACCTGTATTATCCTTCCTCAGGAGAAGAGGCCTTGCTCAGTTCGCTGGTCATGCCCACGCGCAGTGCGCTTTCTTTTTTTTCCGAATGGAAGATGGATTCCCTGGTTCGGAAGGCTGCAAAGAACCAGCCGCTGAATAACGAGTCCGCTGCGGAACTGAACAGAAGTTTCTCTTTTGTTTATACCAACGACCGAGATACCGTGCTGGCAAGCAATGTGCTGGGCATCATACCCGGCAGCGACCTCAAAGACGAGTATATCTATGTCACCGCGCATTACGACCATCTGGGAAAACGCGGCAACAAGATTTATTACGGAGCCGATGACGACGGCAGCGGTACCTGTGCCGTGCTCGAAATCGCCGAGGCATTCGCACAGGCAAAAGCGGCGGGCCACGGACCCCGGCGTACCGTGGTGTGCATGACCGTAAGCGGCGAGGAAAAAGGGCTCTGGGGAAGCGAGTATTATACCGACAATCCGCTGTTTGCGCTCGACAAAACTTCCGTGGACCTGAATATCGACATGGTGGGCCGGAAAGATCCGAACCGGAAAGAGGGTGACAACAACAACTATGTCTATGTGATCGGCCACGACAAGCTGAGTACCGAACTGCCGGTCATCAACGAGGGGGCCAACAAGAAATATACCCGGCTGGAATTCGATTACAAATACGACGATCCCGAAGACCCCGAACACATTTTTTACCGGAGCGACCATTACAATTTTGCGCGCAAGGGGGTGCCTATCCTGTTCTTCTTCGACGGCATCCATGAAGATTACCACAAGACCACCGACACCGTCGACAAGATCAACTTCGATCTTTATGAGAAGCGCATCCGCATGATCTTCCATACCGCATGGGAAATCGCCAACCGAAAAGAGATGCTGAAGCGCGATAAGCCGCTACCGCCCCTGAGTTATTGATACAAGTACGAATCTGAAAACCCTGATGTCATGTTTTACCAGTTCAACGGACATACCCCGGTTGTACATGAAACCGCATTCGTGCATCCGCTGGCGACAGTGACCGGCGATGTGGTCATCGGCCGGCATGTTTACATCGGCCCGGGCGCCGCCCTTCGGGGCGACTGGGGGCGCATTGTGATAGAAGACGGCTGCAATGTGCAGGAGAACTGCACCCTCCATATGTTTCCGGGAGTAACAGTGTTGCTTAAACGAAATGCCCACATCGGCCATGGCGCCATCATCCACGGCGCCACCATCGGCGAAAACTGTCTGGTGGGCATGAACGCAGTGGTCATGGACGGAGTAGTGCTGGGCGAGGAATGTGTTGTGGGAGCGCTCAGCCTGGTTAAGGCCGGTGAGCAGATTCCGCCCCGTTCGCTGCTGGCGGGCAATCCGGCGCGCATCATCAAAACGGTGAGCGACGAGATGCTGCGCTGGAAAACAGAAGGCACACGGCTTTATCAGGAATTGCCCGATGCCATGCGGAAAAGCTGGGTTCCCTGCGAGCCGCTGCGCGAACTGCCTGCGCAATGGGCTTCACTTAAAGAAGAGGGAACGTCTTACCGGCCGTGGAATGAGGGTGAATAATTTTTAAAACCGGCCGTCAGCGGGTCAGTATTTTAAATTCAACCACAAATTCACGACTCTCCCCGGGATTCAGCACAAGCAATGCTATTTTATTATTGAAGGTATCGGGCGGTGCGCTCATGGGTTCAACCGCAACTGACAAACGGTCGGACGGAGTGTACAGTTGCAGGTAAGGATAACCTTTTCGAGCAATAACTTCCAGACCGATGCCCGATCGGGAATCATTCAGGGACAATGCCGGAGAACCGGGGGCATTGCTGAGCCGGAAACAATGGTCAAAGTGGGTATCGCCGATTGTCTTTGCAGTCCGGTAGTTTCCGTAAGGGCTCCATGTTCCGGTAGGAATCATCGTTTCATCGGTATCGGCCACCGACTCGCTTTGCAATTCCAGCAACACTTCGCCAATATTTCTTCCGAAGCTGAAATACGGATGCCAGCCATCCTGCAGGGGGAAGGGCCTGTTGTCTGCACTTTCAACTATAGTGGTAACAGTCAGCCGGTTGCTTTCTTCCAGCCGGTAAAGAATCCGGCAATTGTAATGAAAAGGGAATCCGGCATATCCGCCGCGATAAGCGTAAACAAGTTCCGCCTCTGCAAACGATGCTCCCGCTTCGGTGCGCTCAACAAGGAAGGGAGCGTCGAACAGAAAACCATGCAGCGCATGTTTCCCCAGAAAAAAGCGACCGGTGTGGAATGATTCGCCGGAAAATGAAAAATGGCCGGCGCAAAGGCGGCCGGCGAAGGGAGAAAGCTTGCAGCCCATGAATCCTTTTTCGGTCAGCCGGTTGCGGAACTCTTCGATGTTGGCATAGGTTGCCAGCAAATGATGCCGTGTACCGTTTCGTAGAACCGAAAAATCGTGTAGGATGGCTCCGCATTCCGGAGCGATTGACAGATGTGTGCCGGTGGTTTCGTCGTGCAGATGGATCAGCGAAAATCCCTGATCGGTACCGGTTGTATGGCTGAACATTTGCTGTTTAAGACGATCCGCTTGGGATAAATGAGGAATACTGGTTTACTTTTCCTTCAATGCGCCCTGTACTTCGAGTTCGGCCAGTTCAGCCAAGCTTTTGATGCCCAGCTTTTCGAAGATACGTGCCTTGTGGGTAGCGACCGTGGAGGCATTGATGGAGAGGGTTTCGGCTATTTCGGAGGTGCTCTTGTCGCTCAGCAACAGGGTGGCCACTTCAAACTCGCGCTGGCTCAGCTTGTCGAACAGCCGCGAGGGACTTTCGGCGCTGATTTCCTCTGCAAGCAGGTCGGCCAGGGTTTCGCTGATGTATTTGTGGCCGCCCATCACGGTTTCAACGGCTTTCATCAGTTCGGGCAGGCCGGTGTCTTTCGGTACAAAACCCATAGCCCCATTGCGCAGGAAGCGCTTGGCATAGAGCATTTCATTGCTCATCGAAAACATCAGCACTTTGACCCTTGGTTGACGCAGCTTGATGTATTCGAGCAAACCGAACGTATCGGTCTTGGGCATTTGCACATCCATGACAACCAGGTCGTGCTTGCGCGCCTTGACATGTTCCAGCGCCGTTTTTTCGTCGCAGGCCTCATACAGGGTTGCCTCTTTGTACATTTCCGCCAACACAAAGCGCACGCCCGAGCGGATACTCGCATGGTCGTCAATAATCAGGATGTCCATAGTTCAAATATACCGTATAAAGGGGGTTAAAACGATGACCCGTGCCGGATGTGGAAAACGTGCGGGTCGGGGTTTGGAACGGCTTGCTATGTATTCTTCCTGGTATTTGCCGATGAAGTTGCTTTACGACCATTATATTGGGTGGGGCGGCAGAGTGAGTTGTTTCAATCAGTCAACATAAGTTTCCTGGATTACAGCCTTTATCATTGCTATTTCCTTCTCTGAAAGGCGGTCGAAAGTTTTTACAATTCTTGTTCTGTCCACACTTCTGATCTGGTCCAACACAACCCAGCCCTTTCTTTTATTATGCTTCACTTCAACGCGGGTCGGATAGGGTCTTGAGCTTGTCGTCATCGGCGCCACAACTATGGTCTGCAGGTATTTGTTCATTTCATCGGGTGAAATAATCGTGCACGGCCTTGTTTTTTTTATTTCACTTCCTTGAGTAGGATCCAGGTTGACCAAAACGATCTGGTATTGGCTCAATTCCATTCTTCAAGATTTTCGTCTTCAAAAATATCTGCCATCAAAAGCCGGTCTTCGCCGTTTTCATGCATTTTTTTGAATGCTTTTTCCCAGCCCTTTCTGGGAGTGCTTGCCGGTTTTATGATGATGTATCCTTTCTCCAAAACGAGCTCTACAGCATCCTTGATATTGTATTTTTCAAGTATTGATTTTCCCAGCCTTATTCCTTTGGAATTGCCGATGGGGATGACTGCTATGTTCATGGGAATAATATTGTAATTACAAAATAATTACAACGCTGCTACATTTCCAAAAATATTTTCTTAGAAAGGCCCCCCTTTCCTCTTCGTTTATGTGATGCAAAATATTGTGCGGAAGATTTTGTCACTTTCCTTCCCGGGCCTGAATTTCCGCTTTGTCTTTCTTCAGGTGCCCACAACATCGAATTCTGAATCCGCTGTTACGCGGCACTGCTTTCGCCATATTAAATTTCGGCCAAATTTCCTGAGGCCAAGGCCCCCGCTGTCCAATTTTTCTATCTTCGCCCGTAAACTATGCCCCGTAAATCCTCCATCCAATCGGTGCTCATCATCGGCAGCGGACCCATCATCATCGGTCAGGCCTGTGAGTTCGATTACAGCGGCACCCAGGCGGCCCGCAGTCTGCGTGAAGAAGGAATCAAGGTCGTACTCATCAACAGCAATCCTGCCACCATCATGACCGACCCCATGATGGCCGACAAGGTTTACCTGCTCCCCCTGACCGTAGAAAGCATCGAACAAATACTGGAAGAGAACCGGCACACCGGTTTACATATAGATGCCGTGCTGCCTACCATGGGCGGACAAACCGCTTTGAACCTCTGCAAGGAAGCGGATGAACTCGGCATCTGGGAGAAATACGCTGTGCAGCTGATCGGGGTCGACATCAAAGCCATCGACAAGGCCGAAGACCGTGAAAAGTTCAGGCAGTGGATGATAGAAATGGAGATTCCCGTTTGCCCGGCCAAAATCGCCAACTCTTTTCTGGAGGGAAAGGAATTTGCGCAGGAAATCGGATTTCCGCTGGTGCTGCGCCCTTCCTTCACATTGGGGGGCACGGGCGGAGGCATCGTGTTCCGGAGGGAAGAACTGGATGAAGCCCTCAACCGCGCCTTAACCGCCAGCCCGATCCATGAGGTACTTGTGGAGAAAGCCGTGCTCGGCTGGAAAGAATTCGAGCTGGAACTGCTGCGCGACGCCGCCGATAATGTTGCCATCATCTGCTCGGTGGAGAACTTCGACCCCATGGGCGTGCATACGGGCGACAGCATCACCGTGGCTCCGGCCATGACGCTCAGCGATACCGCCTTCCAGTTGATGCGCAATACGGCCATCCGCATGATGCGTGCCCTGGGCAATTTCGCCGGCGGATGCAATGTGCAATTTGCCCTGCACCCCGAAACCGAGGAAATCATCGTGGTGGAAATCAATCCCCGCGTAAGCCGCTCTTCGGCCCTCGCCAGCAAGGCCACCGGATACCCCATTGCCAAAATAGCCGCCAAACTGGCCATCGGCTTCAACCTAGATGAGTTGCCCAATCCCGTCACCGGCAACACTTCCGCCTATTTTGAGCCTGCGCTCGATTATGTGATTGTGAAAATACCCCGCTGGAACTTCGATAAGTTCAAGGGCGCCAACGACACGCTGGGCTTTCAGATGAAAAGCGTGGGCGAGGTCATGGGCATCGGAAGAAGTTTCTGTGAAGCCATACAAAAAGCCTGTCAGAGCCTGGAAAACGAGGCCGTGGGACTGGGTTACTACGGTCAAAGCCTGAAGAAGGCCGATGAATTGCTTGAATACATCAAGACGCCCAAATGGGACCGCGTGTTCCGCATCAAGGACGCCCTGATGGCCGGCGCCAGCATCAGCCGCATCTGCGAAAGCACCGGTATCGACAAGTGGTTTATCGCCGAAATCCAGCGTCTTTGCAAATGCGAGAAGGAAATTGCCGCCTACCAGCCCGACAGCTTACCCGAAAATCTTTTACGCGAATCCAAGATGCTGGGCTTCAGCGACGAACAGCTTTCCCGCATCATGCGCCATGACGACGAGGATGTGCTTTACCGGCGGCGGAAAGCCCTGGGCATCACCCGCACGTACAAGATGGTGGATACCTGCGCGGCGGAATTCGAAGCCCGGACACCTTATTACTATTCCACGTTTGAACATGCATACGACCCGGCAAAGGGAAGCACGGCGAAAAATTTCAGCAACGAATCGATTCCCGGCAACCGGAAAAAAATCATAGTGCTCGGCAGCGGTCCCAACCGCATCGGGCAGGGCATCGAGTTCGATTATTGCTGTGTGCACGGATTGCTTGCCATCCGCGAGGCCGGCTACGAAGCCATCATGGTGAACTGCAACCCCGAAACCGTAAGCACCGATTTCGACATAGCCGACAAGCTCTATTTCGAGCCCGTATTCTGGGAGCACCTCCGTGAAATCATCGAGCTGGAAAAGCCCGACGGGGTGCTTGTACAGCTGGGCGGACAAACCGCGCTGAAACTTGCCCGTAAACTCCACGAACAGGGAACACCCATTGTAGGTACGTCGTATGACGATATGGATATTGCAGAAGACCGCGGCAGGTTCAGCGATATGCTCAAAGAGCTGGGGATTCCTTATCCTCGCTACGGCACCGCTTACAATACCGACGATGCGATTGAAGTGGCGAAGAGCGTGGGCTATCCGGTGCTGGTGCGGCCCAGTTATGTGCTGGGCGGACAGCGCATGCGGATTGTGCTGAACGATGAAGAGCTGGAGATGGGCGTGCTCAGTTTGCTCAAACACCTTCCGGGCAACAAGATTCTCATTGATCATTTTCTCGACCGTTGCCAGGAAGCGGAGATCGACGCCATTTTCGACGGAACCGATTTTCATGTGATGGGCGTGATGGAGCATATCGAGCCTGCGGGTATCCACAGCGGCGACAGCAATGCCGTGCTGCCCCAGTTCAATCTCTCACCGATGGTAGTGGCCACCATGGAAGAATATGCCGAGAAAATAGCCCGTGCCCTGAACATTCTTGGCCTCATCAACATACAGTTTGCCATCAAAGACGGCAATGTCTATGTGATTGAAGCAAACCCCCGGGCATCGCGCACCACACCCTTCATCGCCAAAGCCTACGAGATTCCTTACCTGAATATCGCCACCCGCATCATGCTCGGGGTGAACAAGCTGAAAGATTTCAGCTTCGAGAAAAAGCTGATCGGATTCGCCATCAAGGAACCGGTATTCTCCTTCAACAAGTTTCCGGGCGTCAACAAGGAGCTGGGGCCCGAGATGAAAAGCACCGGTGAAGCCATCCGATTCATCAAAGACCTTCGGGATCCCTACTTCCGCCAGTTGTACCGCGAGCGGAGCATGCACCTCAGCAAATAAGATCCGCGCACTGGGAATTTTCTTCCCCGGCCGCAGGAAAAACACCGCTTAAAAAAGGATTGTCCGGTTTTTCTTGCGTAAAAAAATGGCTCCCGGCATCCCCGATATTCCGGTCTGGAAAAACGCGCCTTTTCTGCGCATTGTATTCCCCTTCATGCTGGGCATCCTTATGCAATGGGAATTTCCCTTGCGTTTTCCGGTGCTGATTTCGGCTTCAGGCATCTGCCTCATCTCCTATCTGTATCTGGATACGCGCAATGTGGCTGTTCAGTTCCGTTTCCGAAAAACCGGCGGAATATTATTGCATCTGCTGCTGCTGCTCACGGGTATGCTCTGCGTCCGGCAACACGATATCCGCAACAACAAGAACTGGATGGGACATGGTTACCGGAACAGCGACCGGATTTGCATCCGCATCGACGAGCCGCCTCTTGAGCGGAAAAACCGATACAAGATTTCGGGAACAGTAACCGCGCTTGTCAGTGAAGGTCAATGGAAGAAGGTGCAGGGGCGTGTGCTTGTTTATCTGAAGCGCGACAGCTCGTGCCCCCCGCCGGCCTGCGGTGAAATCTGGCTGATAAAGAAAGTGTTGCAACCGATCCGCAACAGCGGCAATCCCGGCGCCTTCAATTACCGGCAGTATGCGGCGTTTCGCGATATCCATCACCGGGTGATGCTCGATACTTCGGACCGGATTGTGGTGGGGTGGCAAAATCCGGGACGGCTGAATAATTTTCTGTATGCTGCCCGAAACCATATTCTTCTATCGCTGAAGAAAAATCTGGGTGACTCCGGCAACAGTTATGGAATTGCGGCAGCCCTGCTGATCGGCTATACCGAAGAGCTCGATCAGGAAGTACTGGATTCGTACAGCCATACCGGTGTGGTACACATCATTGCGGTATCGGGCATGCATCTTGGACTGATTTATCTGTTGCTCAACCGGATCTTTGTACTCCTTCCCTTTTTGCGCACCAACCGGCAGCTCCAATCGCTGTTGCGCATTGCAGGGCTTTGGCTTTTTGCCCTGCTCACAGGCGCATCGGCATCGGTGTGTCGAGCTGCGGTGATGTTTACGCTTATGGATCTGGGCGGTTTGTCGGGAAAATCATCGGCCGGACTGAATGCGCTTGCCGCATCGGCCTTTCTGCTCCTGCTTTACCATCCTTTCCATCTCTGGGATATCGGTTTTCAACTCAGCTATCTGGCGGTGGCGGGAATCATGTTGTTTCAACAGCCGTTGTACCGACTGATACCCCTGCAGAACCGGATGCTCGATGAAGTGTGGAAACTTTCCGCCGTATCGGTGGCCGCACAGTTGCTTACGTTTCCGGTATGCCTTCTTTATTTTCATCAGTTTCCCAATCTTTTTCTTCCGGCCAACCTGCTTGCAGTACCGCTGTCGGCACTCGCCATCTATGCCGGCATTGCCCTGGTCGTTTTCGGCAACGTAAGGATTGCCGCGGAAGGACTTGCCTGGCTGGTGGACACCCTCATCAGACTCATGAACAGATGGATTGAGTTTATTGACCGCTCGCCCCTTTCGGTCTGGGAGCAGGTTCCTGCCACCGTCACCACCACAGTCTTGCTTTATGCCTTCATTATGGCGGCAGGTGCGGGATTTCTGTTGCGCAGGAAGCAGATGCTGATGGTTGCCGCGGGTTCATTGTTTTTACTCACAATGGCTTATCGTATTGAAGCTTGGCAGCGGGAGAGAAGGCAATGCGTCTGGGTATTCGATATCGGAGGGCAGCGGGCGGTATATTTCATTCGCGGGAACCGTTACCGCTACCGGGGTGATGCGGCTCCGCTGCAGCATGAGGACATGAACCGCTTTCATTTGAAACCCGCACATGCGGAACTTGTCTTGTCCGATTCGCTGGCGCCGCTTTACCGGCCGGCTGACAGCTTGCCGCTTTACGTTTTCTCCGGAAAAAAAATCCTCTTCATTGAAAATTCATGGAAATTTAATCTGCCGCATAAAAAACTTGCGGTGGACCTGGTGGTGCTGTCGCGCAATGCACGTATGAGCATCCGTAAAATCGATTCCGCGTTTGCTGCAGCACAATATGTAGCCGACGCTTCGAACGGCTTGTGGAAAACCGAACAGTGGGAGAACGAATGTGAAGAATTACATTTGCCCTGTCACATTGTTCATAAAAAGGGCGCGTTTTTATGGAACACCGATTGAGGGTGTTGACGCAAATCCCGGACTACATTTCATGAAAAAAATCGGCGCTGCGCTTATCTCAGTATTCAATAAGGAGGGTCTCGATTCCCTGGTCAGATTGCTGCACGAACAAGGCGTGTTGCTTTTCTCCACAGGAGGTACCGAACAATTCATCCGCTCGATGGACATTCCCTGCAGATCGGTGGAGCAAACCACCGGTTTTCCATCGATACTGGGCGGAAGGGTGAAGACCCTGCATCCAAAAATTTTCGGAGGCATTCTGGCGCGGCGCGAAAAGGAGGAGGATCTTCAGGCCATGGAGGAGTATGGGCTGCCGTGCATTGACCTGGTCATTGTGGACCTTTATCCATTTGAGGAAACGGTGGCGTCCACGACCGACGAAAAAGCCATCATTGAGAAAATCGATATCGGGGGCCCGTCCATGATCCGCGCAGCGGCAAAGAACCATGCACATGTGGCGGTGGTTGCCGAACGCAGGCATTATGAATATCTGGAAGAGCTGCTTCGGAAGCAGAACGGTTGTACCACGATTGAACAGCGGCGTGATCTGGCCGTCAAGGCTTTTGACCGCTGTACCGCATACGATTTCGCCATCTCGAATTATTTCCATCAAAGCCACTTCCTGCAACCGTTCGGCAGTGATTTCAAAACGCTGCGTTATGGAGAGAATCCCCACCAGTCGGGTTTGTTCACAGGCAATCTGGATGAGTGGTTTGTACAGCAGGGGGGCAAGGAATTATCTTATAACAACCTGGTAGATACCGATGCGGCTGTTCAGCTGATGGATGACCTGCGCCTGCTGATGGACGAGATGGATGCTCCGGCTTTTTGTTGCGCCATCCTCAAGCACACCAATGTATGCGGGTGCGCTATCCGAACCGGTGGCCGCGAAGCCTGGGAAGCCGCACTGGCCGGCGATCCGGAAAGCGCCTTCGGCGGGGTAATCATTAGCAACAGGACAGTCGACCGGGCAATGGCGGAAGCCATCCATCCCATTTTTTTCGAAGTGCTCATCGCCCCCGGATTTGAAGTCGATGCCCTTCAGTTGCTGGTTTCCCGCAAGAACCGCATCCTGCTCCGGCAAAAGGAAAAAGCACGTTTGCAGCCGGTGATACAGAAGAGCCTGCTCAACGGAATACTGCTGCAGGAAACAGACCAGGGAAATTATCTGAATTGGAACGAATGCGGCGCCATGCCAGCGGGCGAAAAGGAGAAGCAGGACCTGTTGTTCGCCAACCTACTGTGCAAGCATCTCAAAAGCAATGCGATTGCGCTGGTTCAGGGTCTGCAACTGATCGGAAAGGGATGCGGCCAAACCAGCCGGATTGATGCCCTGCGCCAGGCCCTGGCCAAAGCAGAGCAATTTCAATTTCGTGTATCCGGCGCTGTTATGGCCAGCGACGCTTTTTTCCCTTTCGACGACTGTGTCAAACTTGCCCACCAGGCGGGTATCGGCGCCTTTATACAGCCCGGCGGATCCATCCGCGACGAAGACTCCATCCGCTACTGCCGCGATAACGAACTGGTCATGGTAATGACTGGTCTGCGCCACTTCAAACATTGAATCTCTTGAGCAAACCGGTCAATAAAACGGCGGGCTACCTTGCCCTGTGCATCACATGCATTGTATGGGGCACCACCTGGGTGGTCAGTAAAATCGGCGTGAATTACCTGCCCCCTTTCCAGATGGCGGCCATGCGCCAGGGAATTGCCGGAGTGTTGTTGGTCCTTTTTTTTGCAGGGTACCGCCGAATGCCGTTGCCCGGATTCAGGCAATTCGTCCGGATAGCCGGAATGGCTTTGCTGATGTTTGTGGGGGCCAACGGCCTCAGTACCTGGAGCCTGAAATTCATTCCTACAGGTCTCAGTTCCCTCATCGGCGCCCTCTACCCGCTCACGGTCGTTGTGGCCGAGCGTCTTTTTTTCGGCAGCCGTTCCATGAACCTGCTCACGTTCACAGGCATGATGCTGGGAATCGGCGGCGTAGCCATTGTATTTTACGAGAACATCTTCCACCATCCGGGTCCGGGTTTTTTCTTCGGGGTAGGCCTTTCGCTGGCTGCAATGTTGTCGTGGAGCATCGGCACCATAGTAATCGCACGCCGCAAAAGCACGGTCGACCCTTATCATGCTATCGGCTGGCAGATGCTGCTCAGTGCGGTAGTGCTTGGCATTATTTCAGCGGTCCGCGAAAATCCCCTGCCGGTCGCCACCATTCCGCTCAAGGGCTGGTTGTCGGTTCTTTATCTTGTCATAGCCGGTTCCCTAATCAGCTTCGCGGCGTTCATTTATTCCATGAAAACCTTACCGGCTGCGCTGTTCTCGCTTTATGCCTATATAAATCCCTTGGTGGCCATGTTGACGGGCGCGCTGCTGCTGGGAGAAAAACTGACTCCCTATATATTCTGGGGTTCGGTGGTGACACTGGCGGGAGTATTTCTGGTCAATTACAGTGTGCGGAACCAGGAACCGGCGCTCAACGACAAATCTGGGCGATAAAGGCTTCATAGGTTTCCCGCCAGCCCGCGAACCGGGCTTCACTGCCCAGAAAATGATTGTGCCAGATGGTGGTGAACGGAGCGCCTGCTTCTTTGCATACCCGAAAATAGTGCAGCAATTCTTCAAGTGCCCGGACCGGCGTGTACTGCTGCTCATAATACGAATTGGCTTCCATAAAGCAGAAGGGATGCACTCTAAGCGCGGTGGCCGCTTCGTTTTCCAGATCATACCAGTAAAAGGAAGCGCCGGTGGAGGCGCGGAATCCGTTGATGCTGCCGTAACCCATCGAGTAATCGTCGGTTATGCCCTCTTTGATCAGACGGCGGTAACCTTCGGGTAGATTGAAACGTATGAAATGCTGCCGCGATCGATGGATCTCTGTTTGCGCGACGGACTCCAGGTATTTTTTTTCTTCGTGAAATACGGCTTCGCTGTCTCCACTCTGCCAGCCGGGGTGCAGGCCCAACGAATATTTTCGTGCATGACGGCCAATCAATACCGAAAGCGCCGTTCCCCTCTCGATATTTTTATCATACCCCCCGATATGTTTCGCCGCCAGAAAAAAATACAGGGGCTTTAGGCCATAGCGCGCATGGAGCTCGTCCAAAAAGTCGTAACAGTCATAAGGATCCCGGGCATGACCGGTCAGTATGCGCATCCGCTGCAGTGAAGGCGAACGCAGGAATCCGCCGATCGTGCGTAATATGCTTTTGTTCCGTACGGCATATGCGTTGTCGATATCGTAGGTAGGAAGGAAAAGAAATCCGGGCGGCTGGAAATGACAGCCGGGAAACTTTTTTTTCAGTTGATCGGCCAGCCACGCAATCCACTGGTCAACTACCGGATGCTCCAGGAAGCCCGACCGGTATGCCAGGGATTCCCCGTGCGCGAAGCGTCCGTAGCTATCTTTGGAATGCGGCAGGTATTCTTCATAACGGCTGATCAGATAAAAACAGGCGGAAAACAAATCAAAAGGGCAGTCGGCCGATGAAGTGGGAAACAACAAGTGCAGTTCCTGGTACCGTCGGTACTCCGGGTTCAATGTGCGGATGCCTTGCTCCTGCATGAAACCGCCCGGCAGGATATGGAAGCAGGAAGAACAAAAATTGTTGCCGGAGTAATTGATGCGCGGGCCGTCAAAAGAAAGCAGTTCTTCGGTATTGTCGATGATGCGGAAGGAAGTACCCAGCCTGTCGCTGAAAATGAACGACGCAATATAATTCAGCCGCGGTGTGGTGGAAGGAGAATAAAGCAGCACCATGTTTCACAATGTAAAAAAAGAAAGCCAAACGCCTTCAAATAATTGCCCTTGCCCATAGGGGCTATTGGGTGCGAATGTTTATTTTTGAAGACACAAGCATTGCTGCCACATATGGCTTCCGGCAAAAAAATATTTTTCCTGTCCGACTTCCACCTCGGGGCCCCGACGCCCGCGCAGAGCCT
>JBIIDU010000027.1:0-16625 GCA_044238165.1 Ferruginibacter sp.
GACCGCGGAAGGAAGCAGCGACTGGGCTCACTGGCCTGGATACGACCGCAAGGCAACCGGCGGAGGAAAAATCTCGAATATTACACTGGTAGGCACTTCCCGGATTCGCAATTATAACAACGACCCGAGAACCTGCACGTGGAGCGATGGAACGCCTTCGCTGAGCGGATCCAACCGGAGGGGTATATATGTTTCCGGAATCGGCAACGGATTCAGGTTTACCGCACCGGCCGACCAGAACCTCCGCACTATCCGCGTTTATGTGGGCGGATGGCGCAGCGCTGGAAAACTCATCGCATCACTTTCAGACGGCTCTTCGCCCGATTTTGTCAACGTGCTATCACCGGCCCTTACTGCAACCGGACAGTACAATGCTGTTTATACGCTTACATACAGGGCATCTTCGGCATCAAGCTTATTGACTGTGAAATGGGTACAAAATTCAGGAGCTTCCGGAAATGTGACCCTTCAGGGCGTTACGCTGGTTGAGTCGCTGCCTGTTGTGAATGTGTCGGGAGTCAGCGTCAATCCTTCAGTAGTGACAATGAATGTGGGCAGCACCCAGCAACTGAACGCTACTGTCACTCCAGCCAACGCCACCAATCAAAATGTTACCTGGAGCAGTAGCAATCCTGCCGTTGCTACTGTATCGGCAAGTGGCTTGCTGACCATAACAGGTGCAGGAACAGCGCAGGTTACTGTAACAACAAATGATGGCAACAGGACCGCAGTTGTCAATGTGACCGGAACCGTCATACCTGTTACATCTGTGTCGGTCAGTCCATCTTCTGCACAATTATTGCCCAATGCCACGCTGAACCTGACAGCCACCATGTTGCCTGCAAATGCCACAAACCAGAACCTGGCATGGAGCAGCAGCAATCCTGCGGTTGCATCGGTAAGTTCCAGCGGTGTTGTAACAGCTACCGGAATCGGCACAGCAACCATTACCCTCCGGTCTGTTGACGGCAACCGTACTGCCACATCTGCCATTACGGTAAGCAATGCCATCACCGGCTTGTTGAACGGAACAGGCATTTCTTCCTCAACCACAGTGAACCTCACTTCGGAGGGCACTGCCGACTGGATCCATTGGCCCGGGAATCACCGGAAAGCTGCCGGCGGAAACAAAATCAGCAACTACACCCGGGTCGGAACCGGCAACGTATCCACTACCGGCAACGATATGCGTACCTGTACCTGGAGCGACGGTGCTCCCACCGCCAACGGATCGGACAGGCGGAGTATTTTTGTATCGGGCATCGGTCGTGGCTTCCAGTTCACGGCCCCGGCCGACCCAACCCTGCGTACACTTAAAGTATATGTAGGCGGATGGCAAAGTACGGGAACGATCATTGCCTCGCTATCGGATGGTTCTGCTCCGGAATACGTGCAGCTACACACACCGGTATTGACGGTATTAGGTCAGTACAACGCTGTATATACGCTCACCTATAAGTCTGCATCAGCAGGACAGTCGCTTACTGTCAAATGGGTTCAATCGTCGGGTTCGACAGGCAATGTAACGCTACAGGCAGTGACGCTTTCTGAAGCCACATCCCCTGGCTCGGCAATCACCGACAACGAACCCGGAAGCGGAACAATAACCGATGTGGCCGACAAAATGCAGGTGTACCCCAATCCGGTTCGCGACAGGATGCAACTCATCTATGAGGGCAGGGAAACAGGCCGTATGACGGTCAGCCTCTTTGATGCGGCAATGAACCGGGTTGCATTGTATACGGTGGACAAGCCCGCAGGTATCTGGACCGGCACCATCAATCTTCCCGGCCTGACCAATGGCTTTTACGTGGTTCAGTTGCGGATTGGGAACAAGGTGATCAACCGGCGGATAGTGAAAATGTGATTTTAACCGGGACATATGTGGAAACGCCTCTTGAAAAAGGGGCGTTTCATTTATTGCCGTAATATTGCCCTGATGCCGGACAAGAAACAAAAAACAGTTCAGGAAAAGACGCTAATCGTGGTGCGTCACGCCAAAAGCAGCTGGGAGAAGGATGTGGCTTCCGACTTCGATCGGCCGCTCAATGATCGGGGCAAAAGGGATGCCCCCGAAATTGCGGAAAAAATTTTCGCCAAAGGGTATCCTATCGACGCCTTTGTTTCGAGCCCGGCATTACGTGCCCTGAGTACCGCCGAATTATTTAGTGCAGCATGGAAATTCCCGCTTAAGAAAATCATACAGATACCGGAATTGTACCACGCTTCGCCCGACACCCTTTTTCGAACTGTCGAGTCCCTGGATGACCGCTATGAAACCGTAGCTGTTTTTTCACACAACCCCGGCATCACTGAATTTGTGAACCTGTTGCTCGAGGGGATGAAGATGGACAACATGCCCACCTGCGGGGCTTTTGCAGTAAGAGCTTCAATTGAACACTGGAGCGACTTCCGGCAAGCAGAGAAATCGTTCCTGTTTTTTTACCATCCTTCCCGCCATTGACGGGCTTCCCTCATCGGAGCGTGATCTCCCTTCTTCTTTCTTTTGATTTTTTTGCCGCGTAACCGGAAAGATAGATGCCTGAAAAAATGAGCAGGGCTGCAAGAATCTTATAGGCCGTTAGTTTTTCGCCCAGAAAAAACATGGCAATCGCTGATGCGAAAAACGGCTGCAGATAGATATACATGCCTGCTGTTCCGGCCCCCAGCCTGCTGATTCCATAGACATTGAAAAGATATGCCAGAAACGTGCCTGCGATTACCACGAGCGCCATGCAGATAAGGCCGTTGGCATCGATGGCGGCCCATCGGACTTCCGTGAATTCCTTCCATCCGAAAGGCAGCATGAAAAAAAGGCCGAACGTGAAAATCCAGCGGATTGCTTCCAATGGTTTGTAGCGGCTCATCAGCGGCTTTACCAGAATGAAGTAAAATGAATAAGAGATGGCATTGATGATGACGAGGATATCACCTGCCACAATCTGTTCGCCACCGGAAACGGCCATCTCTTTTGCCGTGATGAGTATGATTGCCCCTGAAACTCCCAGGGCCAGACCGGCCAGTTTCCGGAAATCCAGCAACTCCTTCAGCAGCCAGGCAGATATGAGGGTGATCAGAATCGGGGTGGTCAGCATCAATAGCACTGCATGAATGGGAAAGGTCATGGAAAGCCCTTTGAGAAACAGCAGTTGATTGATGGTGATTCCGGTGAGGCTGCAGAGTATCAGGCGGGGAAGATCAGTTTTTTGCGGCAACGCCAATTTTTTTCCGGAAAAAAGGAACAACAACCAGAATAAGATGACCGAAACCCCTACCCGGATGATATTGAGTCCGAAGGGACCGATCCATTTATGTCCGGTTAGGTATTTGACGGCACTGAGGTTGATTGCGAAAAACACATTGGTACCCAGCAACGCAGCATGTGCCCAGCCATTGTTTCCTGAGAAAGAAGTGAGCTTCGTGCGTGTCATGGCCTGATCAGTCGGGTTAGGTGCGCTTCAAATCCGTCCATTGCCGTCTCAGGAATTTCCGCTTTGAACCCCGCCGCATCGATAAGTGCCTGCGGCAGGTTGAAATGGTCCTGTGCAACAGTGTAAAAATACCCTTTCTCCCGAAGGTATCGGGCGAGGTATTCCTGTTCGGTCTGTCCAGGAGTAGGTATCAGTATCGCATTTTTTTTCAGATGCACCAGGTCCATCACAGAAGAATATCCGCTGCGGCACAATACCTGTTTTGCCGAAAGTATTTTTTCATTAAGCGTCTCTGCCGGCATGAAATTATGTGCGTCAACATGTTGGGGCAGATTGACGGGCAGTGGCGTATCGGGATGGACCCCCCTTACCAGGCATATCCGGAGCGTTGATGCTTCCAATTGCCTTAAAACAAGTTCCTCAAACAGGGTGCGCTGTGGTTCAGGGCCCGACAGCAACACGAGCAAATCAATCATGGGGCTGCCGAAAGGGCTGGTTTTTTCGAAACGTGACAAACAGCCGATATACTTGGTGGGTATAGCCGGGAGTTGTAACGGGTGGGAGAGATTTCCTGCCAGGGAGAACGGCTGCTCATTGTCGGGTACCCAGCAGGTTGTAAACCGGTTGATGAAGCTATAATGGATTTTCTGTAAAAGCCTGTCTGTGAACCGGTTGCCGCTTTGAATGGCAAGCTGATGGGTCATATAGACCGATGTTGTTCCGCGACGGAAGAGGCCCGGACGGTTGTCGGAAAGGATCAGGTCGACAGACTCTTTACGGCAAACTTTTTTCAGCCAGAAGTGTTCCTTGAGGATACCGGCTGCAATCCCCGGCAATTGGGCCATCAAAATCCAGGGCATGCCGCTCCCCTTTTTGCTGTACCGTATCGAAAAGCTCTTTGACTCCAGATATTTTACCCCGGGAAAGGTTTTTTGCAGCAACAATCCCGACAATCCGCCTGCTGCGATGAGGACCCTGCAGTTATTTTTTTGTAGAAATTTTACGACAGGGATGATCCGTGTCGCATGGCCCAAACCCCAGTCCAGCGGGGCAATCAGCACGGTGAATTGTTTAGTTGAATTTCCCAATCCGAAAAAAATGATTGACAAAAGCAATAAATGTACTTCAAATTAGTTTACCTTAGAGAACCGTTTAGGCATGAAGCGTCTGACAACAATATCTTTTGCAGTTCTTTTCATTACCGCAGTTCTTTTTACAGGATGCGCCACCTCACAGAAAGGGGGTTGCGGCTGTGCCGGTAAAAAGGGAATGGTCGGTTATTGAAAAGGAAAAAACCAATTGCCGATATGAACAAGATGAACCGCGACCTGCTTGTCATGCGCAATCAGGAGATGATGAGTCGCCAGGCCATTGAACAGGAAGTGGAGTTTCTTCATGAATTGCTTTTCCTGGTGGAGCGGATTGACAACCTGGTTGTAGCACACGAACTCATCGACCTCAACAAATACAAAGTCATCAGCAACAGGGTTGTGGTGCGCAATACCATCCGCGTGCAGGCCCTGAAACCCTTTCTGTTTCTCTGCTGTAAAAACTGATTGGCTGAATAATGATATTTTTCTCACGAAAGATGCCTTAGGGCATCTTTTAGTTTTACCAGCATTTCCCCGATTTCCTCCTTCCTGCACGTACCTACACTGAGCCGATACCAGCAACTTTCGGCCGGGGCGCCGAACGCGCTGAACGGCACAATGGCCAGGCCGGCCTTGCTCAGGAGGTAAGCCGTTACGGCTTTCTGGTCGGCGATTGTTTCGCCCCCTGCTGTTTTTTTGCCGACCAGGTCGATGGAAATCGTAAGGTATATCGCCGCCTGGGGGGCTATGGCTTTTACCGGAAATCCTTCCCGCTGCAGTTGTAGGATACCGGCATAAATCTTTTGCAGCCGCTCCGAGATTTCCGATTTGAACTGCATCATATATGCGTCTATCGATTCGTCCTGCGACAGATAAACAGCGGTTGCATGCTGCTCCGCCATCGGGCTCCAGGCGCCCACATGGCTGTTGATGGCTTTCATCTTCTGGATGATTTTGCCGGGACCCATGCTCCAGCCTACCCGCACGCCCGTGGCGGCGAAAGATTTGCTGATGCCATCGATGAAAACGGTGAATTCTTTCATCGCGGGGTTGATCGAAACCGGATTGTGGTGGACGGTATCACCAAAGGTCAGCGTCCAGTAAATCTGGTCGTAGAGCAGGTAAAGTTTTTTCTCTTCCGGGCCACGGCGCCGGTTTTCCTCGACAATGATCTGGCAGATGTCTTCCAGGTTCTCTTTGGTGAAGGTGGTGCCGGTTGGATTGAGCGGCGAACAGAGGGCCAGCATGCGGGCTCCGGGCAAGTGCGGCAGAATCTCTTCGGCTGTAGGCATGAAGTTATTCTCTTCGCGTGTCGGAATCAGCACATGCCTGCCTTCAGTAAAATGCACGTAGTGGTTATTGTTCCAGCTCGGCACCGGATATATCACCTTGTCGTCCCTGTCAATCAAAGTCCGGTACGCCGCATAAATCAGAGGTCTTCCACCCGCGCCAATCAAAATTTCAGAAGGAGCATACTCCAATCCTTCACGCGACATCAGAAACCGGGCGACTGCATCCCTGAGTTCCGGAATGCCGTCGGCGGGAGGATAGTTCGTGCAGCCTGCCTCGTAAGCCTTTATGATTTCATTTCTGAGCGCTTCAGGGATGGGAAAGATGTCGCTGTCGAAATCACCGATGGTGAAGTTGTATATCTTACGTCCCTGCCGGATCTGCTCTTTGATTTCGGCCCCGAGCTTGACAATTTCTGAACCAATAAGGGTTTCCGCCAGGTGGCTGAGTGTGTCAACAGGCATAAGCATGCGTTTACGGAATTCGATAGCCGGAATTGCCGCAAATGTACAGCCTAAACCGTTCAAAACTCCGGCAGCAGCTGCACAGCGGCGTATGAACTATTGTATCGGCGGATAAGGCTTGAACAGTTGGGCCGGATTGCTTTCGGCCAGCTTCCGGTAATCGGTCCATTTGCCGTTGAAGAAACTGTTGCTCCTTACACGTGTTTCCTCAACAAGGGCCGCAGCCATATTTACCAGCCTTTCTTCCTGTGCATCGGGAATCTTGTTTTTTCTGGCGATTTCAGAGCGGGCTTCCTGCAGGCGGCCGTTGACCGTAACCTGGTAAGGCGATCCGTAGCCCTGTTTCTCCTGCGGTTTCCCGAAAATGAAACCGCGTATGTTTTTGATGGAATCCGTCATGGCTTTCCCCATTTTCCGGAGACTGTCGGCCTCCGGGGTTTCCACGTTCTTCAGGGCGGCCTCCATTTTGCCGATGGTTTCATCCGATTCATTGAGCCGGTCGGTGATTTCCACCAGCTTGTCATTCAGCTGGTTCACCCGAACCAGCGCAGCAGCTTTGGCGTCGTATATTTTTTTATCGGGAACAGCCTCCGGATCGGGCAGCACTTCAATCATTGTAGAGTCGCGTTCACCGGCCATTTCCACCACAATTTTATAAGTGCCGGGAAAAACCTGCATGCCCGAAGGTTCCTCATCGCCGGTCTTCGGCTTCGCACTTCCGGGCCTTCTTCTTCCTTTCATTTCAAAACCCCAATAGTGACGGTTGAAGCCGGTATCGACTTTGATTTTTTTGGTGCGAATAAGTTCGTTCAGGTCATTGTAGATATAAACACTTGCGCTGTCGGAAGGAGCTTTTACATTTTTTGCGCTGTCGGTCGGTTTTTTTGCAGTGGCGGCATTCTTCAGTGAGTCGGTTTTTTTCTCGGGCAGTTGCGCGAAGAAACTGTAGGCTGCGCCCATCCTGCGGTTCTGTCCTTCATACAACCCCCAGGAACTGTAATCGTATCCGCTGATGTTTCTCTGGCTTACCTGGTACGCATCAGGTGCCGGATACATCGAAATTCTCTTTGCGGGAAGTTTGGCCAGTCCGGATGCCGCTTTGCGCAAGGGCCTGATGTCATCAATGATATAGATGGCGCGGCCGAAAGTGGCGATGCACAGGTCGGCCTCCCGTTCCTGGATGACCATGTCGTAGGTGGACACCGGGGGATAATCGTTCTTCCATTGTTCGAAGCTCACCCCATTGTCAAAACTTACCCAGAGGCCGTGTTCCGTACCCAGAAAAATCAGGTTGGGTTCCGTGGGATCCTGCAAAACGCTGAGCGCATATCCCTTCACTTTCTTCTCATCTGCGATCCGCTCCCAGGTGGCCCCGAAATTGCGTGTGCGGAAAACATAGGGGGAGAAGTCTCCCCGGCGGTAGTCGTTGCATACCACAAAAGCCTCTGCGGCATTGTGCCGTCCTGCCCTGATCTGGGGAATCCATGCGCCCAGCGGCATACCGGGAATCTTTCCCCGGAAACTCGTCCAGGTGTTGCCGCCGTCGCGCGTGAGCTGTACATTGCCGTCGTCGGTACCCACCCAGATCACCTGCCGGTCTTTGGCGGAAGGCTCCACGCAGAGAATCGTGTTGTAGTTTTCGGCGCCGGTGATGTCTACCGACAGTCCGCCGTTGTCATCCTGCCGCTGCTGCACGCTGTCGTTAGTGGTCAGGTCTGGAGATATGACTTCCCAGTTCATGCCTTTGTTCTTGCTTTTGTGCACCAACTGGCTGCAATAGTAAATGGTGTTGGCGTCGAAAGGATCTTGCGCGAATGCGGCATTCCAGTTGAAACGCAGCCTTGTTTTTAAATCAGGCACAGGCGGCTGTATGGACATGCTCTGGCCGGTTTTGACATTGTATTTTCCCAGCTCTCCGCCCTGGCTCATGGCGTAGATCCAGTCGGGTGCGGAAGGATCGGGCGCCACATCAAAGCCGTCGCCGCTCCAAAGGCTTTGCCAGTAATAATTGCGGATGCCGCCTTCAATCCAGGTATAGGCAGGTCCCCGCCAGCTGCCATTGTCCTGCAGGCCCCCCATCACATGATAGGGAAGTTGGTTGTCGGTATTGATGTGATAAAACTGCCCGAGCGGCAGCTGTTCGTCGAATTTCCAGGTTCTGCCCCGGTCGCGGCTGATGCCGATGCCCCCGTCGTTTCCGTCGATGATGAGGTTCGGGTTCTGCGGATGGATCCAGAACGCGTGATGGTCGGGATGAATACCGCTGTAGGGGATGATGATCTTGAAGGTCTTTCCTCCGTCCTCGCTCATGGAAATCATCTGGAAGATGTTGTATACCCTGTTTTCGTTCTTAGGATCGACGCGGATATCCTGGAAGTAGAAAGGCCGGTTGCTCACATCTTCCTTGTTGCTGTTCACGAGTTCCCACTTGAATCCTCCGTCATCGGTGCGGTAGAGACCGTTTTTGCCCGATTCTATCATGGCGTAGATACGCCGCGGTTCGCTGGGTGCGATGGTGATGCCGATACGGCCATAGTCTCCGTCGGGCAGCCCTTCCGTTTTGCCGAGTTTTTTCCAGGTTTTGCCGCCGTCATGCGTCATATAAAATCCGCTGCCCGGGCCGCCGCTTTTGAAACTGTGGGGCGTACGCCGGTGTTGCCACATGTTGGCAAGCAGCTTGTTCGGATTCGAGGGGTCCATTACCAGGTCGGCACAGCCGCTGGTATCGTTGGTGTATAGGATCTGTTTCCAGGTGATGCCGCCGTCGGTGGTTTTATAAACCCCTCGTTCAGGATGGGGGGCATAGGGATTGCCGATGGCGGCTACGTAGACCACATCGGGATTGGTGGGATCGATGATGATGCGGTGGATGTTGCGTGTGCGTTCCAGTCCCACCGTCGACCAGGTTTTACCGGCATCGAGGCTTTTGAACAGACCGCCGCCGATATTCAGCGAATTGCGGGGATTGCCTTCTCCGGTGCCAGCCCATACCACGGAAGGGTTGCTTTGCTGGATGGCGATGGCGCCGATATTCAGCAGCGGTTGGTCATCGAAAATCGACTTCCAGGTGTTGCCGCTGTTTTCTGTTTTCCATACGCCTCCTGAAGCGGTACCCAGGTAGATGATGTCGGGGTTGCTGACCACCGCATCAATTGCCGTAACACGGCCGCTCATTCCGGCGGGACCGATGCTTCGGGGTTTCAGGGCTTTGAACTGGCTCAGTGAAATTTTCTGCGCATGGCTTAGTGAAAAACAAAGCAAAAAAAATGTTGCTGCGAAAAACGGTTTCATGGAAGTGTAGTTTTAGTCGGGAAGTTGAGCCGGGCTTTGACCGGCCGTTGGGCATTGAGCACGGAAAGTACAATTTTTCAGCGCAACTTTTTGCTGAAATACACCGGCGGTGAATCTTCTGCGTTGTTAGTCGGACAAAAAGAGGAAAGCAGGCTCCGGTTTATTTTCCGGAAGAATCTTCTCCCGGTTTTTTTGTTCCGAAGTCAAGTACGACGGAGTTGATGCAGTAGCGCAGCCCTGTTGGCGGCGGACCGTCTTCAAAAACATGGCCCAGATGGCCTTTGCATTTTCCGCACATCACTTCGGTGCGCTCCATGCCATGGGAGTTGTCGGGCGCATAAATGATACTGCTTTTATTGACCGGTTCGAAGAAACTCGGCCAGCCGCAACCGCTTTCGAATTTTCCGTCGCTGCTGAACAGCGGGTTGCCGCAAGCCGCACAGTAATAAGTGCCTATTTCCTTATGCATGTAATATTTGCCGGTAAATGCCCGCTCGGTACCCTTGAGCCTTGCGATTTCATAAACATCCTGAGGCAACAGGCTTTTCCATTCCGACTCATTGAGATGAATCGGAGTGGTGTCGGTGCGGTTGTAGTGCGGATTTTTCGGGGATTCGTTCATGGTTGTGTTTTTTTGTGTGCCGACCGGCTGGCAACTGGCGGCTCCTGCCAGTAATACGGTCATCAGGATGATCGCGGTACGCATGGTTTGTTTTTGAAATGTGCGGTTCCGGAAACGCTTTTTCTCTGTTGCCGGGCTGTTCAGTTTTTCTATTCTTAACAAAAATGAAATTAAAAAGTTTCGGCAATCTCTTAAAGGAATTTCAACGCTCAAACATTATATTTGTTTTTTCATATCGGTCACCTTCTCATATGTTTAATCTCATATTATTTGGCCCTCCGGGCAGTGGTAAAGGAACGCAAAGTGAACAGTTGATTACCAAATACGGGCTCAAGCACCTTAGTACGGGTGACCTGCTGCGGTCAGAAATCGCCCAGCAGACTCCCCTGGGACTGGAGGCCAAAAAAATAATGGACAAGGGGCAGCTGGTGCCCGATGAAGTGGTGGTGGGCATGATCAGTTCCGCAGTAGATGCACACCCCGGAGTTTCCGGATTTCTATTCGACGGGTTTCCGCGCACCGCAGCCCAGGCCGAAGCGCTCGACAAACTTCTTTCACTTAAAAAAACCGCTATCAACCTGGTGCTGGCCCTGGAGGTAGGCGAGGAGGAGCTGGTAAGCCGTTTGCTCAAAAGAGGGCAGACCAGCGACCGTAGCGACGATACCAATGAATCCGTCATCCGCGAACGTATAGCCGTTTATCACAGCAAGACCTCGGCTGTGGCATCCTATTATTCCGAATTCGGAAAAGTCGTGATGGTCAAGGGTGAGGGCAGCATTACCGATATCTTCAGCCGGCTTTGTGCCGAAATCGACAAGCGGATCTCCTGAGAAACGATTTCATTTATTAACCCAACCCGCACCTTGACGCGGAGGCATGCTTATGCCCTTCTGAAATACCGGCAGCGGTATTTGCTTAACATTGCAGGGTGAATTTCAACAAGGTAAAAATAATTGTGGTTGCGGGCGCTCTCGCCTTTGTAGGCATCATTGTGCTTCAGGTCTATCTGTTGCGACAGGCCTTCGATTACGAGGAGAAGAAATTCAGCCAGGGCATACAGGTAGCCCTGCTGGAAGTGGCGGGCGAAATCAACCAGTATTACGGATATCCCACGCCCGATGTGAACCCCGTGGAAAAAGTTTCCCGCGATTATTATGTGGTGAACGTCCGTAACGATTTTGATGCCAAAGTGCTGGAGCTGCTGCTTACCCGGAAATTCGCCTCCAAAAAGATCAGTACCAATTTCGAGTATGCCATTTACGACTGCGAAACCGATGCCATGCTTTACGGCAGCTATGTGCAGATGAACAAGGAGAAAACCGCCACGGACATCGAGCCCTCATTTCCGAAAGCGAAACACCTGGTTTACTATTTCGCCGTCCGCTTTCCGGACCTCAATAGTTTCATTTCGGCCGACCTGAAGATCTGGATCCTGCTCTCGCTGGTTATGCTGATCGCCCTGGCCATCTACCTCTACGCCATCTACATCATCCTCCAGCAACAGAAATTTGCAACCCTGCAGAAAGACTTCATCAACAACATGACCCATGAATTCAAGACGCCGCTTTCTTCCATTTTGATTGCCGGAAACTATCTTGCCAATCCTGATGCGGCAGCTGATACGGAGAAACGGCGGACCTATGCGGGAATCATCGTTGCACAGGCCGAAAAACTGAATGCGCATCTTGAAAAAGTGCTGAAAGTGGCGCGTAGTGACGAGCACCCCGAACTGCTGGAGAAAAAGCCGTTCAGCCTCTACGATACGGTGCAGCGTACTTTGGAAATGGTCCGGCTCAAATACCCCGAAGCGGTCGTGGAGGTCAACAACAGCGCAGGCGAATGCAGGGTGGAGGCCGATGAATTCCATGTGTCCAACATGATCTATAATTTTCTGGACAACTCCATCAAGTACTGCACACGGCGCCCCGAAATTACTGTGGGGCTCCGGCAACAACAGGGAAAAACCCTGCTTACGGTTTCCGACAACGGAATCGGCATTCCGGAAAAATACCGCAGGCAAATCTTCAGCAAGTTCTTCCGGGTGCCCGACAGTGAAAAGTCAACCGTCAACGGTTTCGGACTGGGCCTTTATTATGTGAAGAAGGTTTGCGACCTGCATGGCTGGAAGCTTGAGGTGAACAGCAGTGCGCACAAAGGCACTACCTTTACCGTAACGCTATGCTGAGTCGTATGCCCTACCGCATCTTATACGCCGAAGATGATGAGACCCTTGCGTTTCTGACCCGCGATTGCCTAGAACGGAAGGGTTATGCCGTTGATCATTTCACTGAGGGAAATGCCTGCTATGCCGCTTTCACAAAAGCGGAATACGATATCTGCATTCTTGATGTGATGCTTCCGGGCATGAACGGCTTTGACCTCCTTGCCGCCATCCGCAAGGAGAACAGACAGGTTCCGGTGATTTTCCTTTCTGCCAAAACCCTTAGCGAAGACCGGCTTACGGGCCTGCGCATCGGGGCCGACGACTATATCGTGAAGCCCTATAACATGGAGGAGCTGCTGTTGAAAATTGAGATTTTCATCAAACGCTCGTCCGTAAATACTGCGCCGGGTTCAGGCAAAAAAACCAACTATGCCGCAGGAACGTATGTGTTTGATCCGGCCAATTTCATGTTGAAAAAAAAGGGGAAAGAGATTCTGCTCACCGAGCGGGAAGCCGCATTGCTCGGCTATTTGCTCCGGCATAAGAATGAGGCGCTCAAACGCGAGCAGATTCTGCAGGCGGTATGGGGGCAGGATGATTATTTCTACGGCCGCAGCCTCGACGTATTCGTTTCAAGGCTCAGAAAGATTTTTGCCGATGAGCCGGGTTTCCGCATCCAGACCCTGCACGGTATCGGCTTCCGGCTGCATACCGATACAACATGAATTTTCTTCCGCAACCGGCTAAAAAGAAATGAGCGATACCATCTGCTCCAGATAGTGACGGTCGGTTTCATCAAAGTCGGCAAACAATTCGCTGTCAATATCTAAAACCCCGGCTACGCAGTTGTTGTGGAAAAGCGGCACCACTATCTCCGAGTTGGACCGGCTGCTGCAGGCAATATGTCCTGGAAAGCGGTGTACATCCGGCACAAGGACCGTTTGCCCGAGCTCCCGGCAATGTCCGCAAACTCCCTGTCCTTTTTTTATCCGTGTGCAGGCAATGGGGCCCTGGAACGGACCCAGCACCAGTTCATCGCCCTGAACCCGGTAAAAACCTACCCACAACCAGCCGAACTGTTCCCTGATGGCCGCGGCCATATTGGCCATATTGGCAATCAGGTCGCTTTCGCCCTGCAGCAGCGCCTGCACCTGGGGCATCAGTGCCTCATACTGCTCTTTGCGGCTGCCGTCGGAAATCTGGATGGATTCTGCCATTGTGTATGGATGGATTCTGTGGAAGCGTCACAGCGTTTCTGCCAGGAATTTCTTCATGGCTTCCCAGCTTTTCTTGTCGGCTTCTTCCTGATAGGCAATCGGCATCTGGTATTTTTTACCGACGGCGGTCGAGTTGGGATTGGTGAACGCGTGCGTGGCACCGGGATAAGCGATGAAAAGGTAATCGGCTTTCACAGCATCCAGATTTTCGCGGAACGACTTGACGTCGGCTGCGCTCACCAGCGGATCGGCTCCGCCATGGCAAACAAGGATACGGGCTTTGAGCACTCCGGGCTCAGCCATCACACCGGCAAGGCCGCCGTGAAAACTCACTACACCTTTCAGGGGCAAGCCGAGTTTGGCTCCGTTGAGTACCATCGAACCGCCGAAGCAGTAACCGATGGCGGCTATTCTGCCGGTATCGGCCTGCGGATATTTTTTCAGTTCCTGTATGGCTGCTTCCATCCGCATCTTTCCCAAACCGGGGTCCTTATAAAAAGGCCCGGCCAGTGCAGAGGCTTCCTGGGGCGTTTCCACGATTATACCCTCACCGTACATGTCGACAGCTATTGCGAAATATCCGAGTCCGGCCAGCATATCCGCCCTTTTACGCGCATATTCGTTGCAGCCCCACCATTCGGGAATCACCAGCACCGCGGGAAGAGGGTGCTCGGCTTTTTTATTGTAGGCCACATATCCCTTCAGCACCTTTCCATCTGCATCGCGGTAGGTGATTTCTTTTCCGGTGAACTTGTTGTTTTGTGCCATTGCAGGATTTTTCAATGCCAGCAGCGCCGAAAGGGCAAGCAGGAACGCTGAAATACGATTGCTCATAAGAAATGGGATTGACTTTTTTAATGGCGGCGGTACCGGCCGTTTAGATTTTGCGGATAAAGTTATTATTAATCAACGATTGCCGTATTCGTCACAATCATTTTTCCGGATGACCGTAAACCATAGAACCCGGATAAAAATTTCTGAAGGCCCGGAACACTGCAAACAGATACCAACAGGCTGCCGATTTTCTGACTAAATTACGGGCACAAAACGACACATGAAAAAACCGATATTCTTTCTGTTAGTGACCGCTCTCCTTGGGCTCCGGTCTGCCGCCCAGCAACAGCAGGAAGCAGCCGCCAACCGCTGGGCCGACAGTGTTTTTCTTTCGCTCAGCGACGACCAGCGTATCGCCCAGTTGATGGTGCTGCGGCTGTCGGGCATCGATCCCGTCAAAAAAACGCCTGTCTATTTCGACTCCCTGGCCGAAGCCTTGGTGAAGGAATACAATATCGGAGCCGTATGCCTTTTTCAGGGAAGTCCCTACCGGCAGGCCACCATCCTCAACCGGTTACAGGCCCTGGCACAAACCCCTGTTATGGTATGTATCGATGGTGAATGGGGGCTGGGCATGCGCATGACCGATACAGTGATGAACCTTCCCAAGCAGATGATGCTGGGCGCCGTCAACGACACTTCGCTGGTTTACCGCTATGGAAGGCTGGTGGCCGCGCAATGCAAACGAATGGGCATTCATGTGAATTATGCGCCCGTGGCGGATGTCAACAACAATTCCGACAACCCCGTCATCAACGATCGCAGTTTCGGAGAAAACAAATATGTGGTGGCCGAATACGCCTATCAGTACATGAAAGGCATGCAGGACGAAGGGGTCATGGCCTGTGCCAAGCATTTCCCCGGCCATGGCGATGTTGCGGTGGATTCGCACCTCGACCTTCCGGTCATCAACAAGTCGCGCGCACAACTCGATTCGCTCGAGCTCTATCCCTTCCGACGGCTATTTTCCGCCGGCGTGGGCAGTGTGATGGTGGCACATCTTTACATTCCATCCATCGACAAGCGCAGCAACCGTGCCACTTCGCTTTCCGACAAGGCCATCAACGGATTGATGCGCGATGAGCTGGGTTATTCGGGACTCACGTTCACCGATGCGCTAGAAATGCAGGGGGTGAATAAGTTTTTTCCCGAAGGGCAATCCTCCGTCGAATCGCTGATTGCAGGAAACGACATGCTCTGCCTGCCCGGCGATGTGCCCAAAAGCATTGCCGCCATCAAAGCCGCCATCGTCCAGAAGCGGTTGAGCTGGGATGATGTGTACGGCCATTGTAGGAAGGTGCTGCGCGCCAAGTACAACTATGTGCTGAACCATGTACAACCCATTTCCACCGAACAGATTACCCGGGACCTGAATGCCGGTATCGCCGATTTGCGGAAAGAGATTGCGCGTAAGGCGCTGACCGTGCTTGCTTTGACGGATGAACGGCCGCTGGATTTTTCACCCGCCGATTCGCTCAGCGGAGCGCCTGTTTATGTAGGGGTGGGTGCTGGTGGCGACAATGCATTTTCCCTCCGGCTCCGCAAGAACTTCGGAGTGCGTCCATATTTTTTTGATTACAAACAAAGCACTGCAGCAGCCGATTCTGTCTTCCGGGCTGCCACTGCCGAAGGCCGGAAAATCATAATCGGCGTGCACGGATACAATAGGGCGCCTGCGAATAATTTCGGCATCAGCAAGCCGGCGTTTGAGCTGGTCCGCCGTTTGCAGCAGAACAACCGTGCGGTTACCTTTGTATTCGGCAATCCCTATGCCGTCAAAAACTTTTGCGGCGCAACCAATCTTGTTGTCTGTTATGAAGATGATTCCCTGACACAGGGTGTGGCCGCCGATTTTATTGAGCGGCGCTTCACCGCTTCCGGGCATTTGCCGGTTACTGTTTGTGATAAATATCCCTCCGGCAGCGGTATCACTACCGCTTTAATACGGATGCCCTCTGCAGTTCCCGAATCGCTTGGGCTGAATCCCTTTCCGCTGCAGCGAATTGACAGTATTGCGCAGGCCGCAATCGAAAAAGCCGCAACACCCGGTTGCGTGGTGCTGGTATTGAAAGATGGGAAAATTGCTTACTACAAGGCTTTCGGCCATACCCGCTACGATGCGAAGCAGCCGGTGGATCTGGATATGGTATACGACATGGCCAGCGTCACCAAAATCTGCGCCACCACGCTCTCCGTAATGCGGCTTTATGAGGAGGGGAGG
>JBIIDU010000028.1:0-16577 GCA_044238165.1 Ferruginibacter sp.
ACAGGGTCGACTTCAATGTTTTCAACGGCGATCAGAGCGATTTCGATAATTTGCTCCTGAACTAAAGGGGCATTTTTTTGTTTGGCCCTCAAACCCGCCGCATGGAACCCGAAGTAAAAGCCTTTTTGCTGCGCATCATCAACAGCCTCTCGATGGTGCTGCTGTGGATGATGGTGAATATGACGGCAGGTATCTTTTACAATCTGGCTTTTTTTGAAAATACCCCCTCTGCAGCGAATATGCTCTACTGGTGCTTTTGCCTCTTCAGCTTTGCAGCCCTGGTCGTGTACCTGCGCAAAAAATGGAAGGGATTTCGGGAAATCTCGGACGAACAAATTGACTAGCCCTTTCAACTACTGTGGTCGGCCACGACATACCAGCGCCCCCCGATTTTCCGGAACAGGAGCGTGAACGCCCCGCCTGCATTCCCTCCGCTGCGTGCCAGGAACCACTTTCCGGCAACAAAATAGTGGCGTGAAGAAATGCGCCGGACCTCCCTCAGTTCAAAACGCAGCTGGCCCATGGCAACGGTATCAGGGTATCCTTTCCGGTAATTGGCCAGCGTTGCAGCCCAACCGTATGTGAACCCGCTTTTACCGATGAACAAGAGCGAATCGTTGTTCCAATATCCCTGCATGAAACCTTCGAGGTCGCCGCGGTTCCACGCATCCACCTGATTGGCCAGCACCTTGCGGATTTCGTGCTCGGACCGGCTTATTGATTGTGCTGCAGAAACCAGGGGAAGGAAAAAAACACCCACCCAGAACAAAAGACGGAAGAATGCCATGACAAATTTTTTAAGAGAGCTGCAATGGGAATTATAAATCACCCAGCTGCGGGCGAAGAACAATATGTTCCACCACGGCAGCCGGCGAAAGCGAAGTGGACGTAAAAATCATTTGGGCGATGTCGGTGGCCTCCATGATCCGGTGCTTGCTGTTGTCGAAATCGCCCCAGCTCTCGGTAAGCACAGCGCCCGGATAAAGGGCGGTCACCTTGATGTTCTTGCTTTTGAGTTCTTCCCGCAAATTCTCGCTGAAGCCTGCCAGTGCATATTTGGCAATGCCGTAACTGCCTCCTGCCGGATAGGCCCGCAGCGAAGCAATGGAGCACATGTTGAAAATATGGCCCCGCCCTTTTTTGATCATCAGGGGCACGAGGATGCGGGTGATATGGTAGGCGCTGAGAAGATTCACCGACAACATCTGCTCCAGCGAACCTTCCTCCTCGCCGAGTATGCTTCCCGGACTGAAATTGCCCGCATTGTTCACCAGTATATCGGGCGTTGCCTGGCCTGCTACCCACTGTGCAAAGCTTGCTGCACCCTGCTTTGTTCCCAGGTCGGCAGCATAGGCATGAAACTCCGATTGGGGATACTTTTTCCTCCAGCCGGCCACCGCTTCCTCCAGCCTTCCGGCATGCAGGGCGCAGGCGAAAATCCGCGCTCCTTCCGAAGCAAACCGCTCCGCAATGGCCGCCCCGATTCCCCGGCTGGCGCCGGTAACAACAACATTGGTCAGCTCCTGATTCATCGCAGAAAATTTGTTTTTAAAGAAAGTTCCCCCCAATCCCCTCAATTTTGCACAAATAAAAGTCAAATAACGCTCAATTTCAGCGCAGGGGATGCGTTTTGTCAGAATGAAATACAAACATCTTTTTTTCGACCTCGACCATACCCTTTGGGACTTCGACCGAAACGCCAAGGAAACCCTGCAGGAAATCCACCGGGACTTTGAACTGACAGGAAGGGGGGTTCCCCACTTCGAGGCTTTTTATGCGACCTACAAACAACACAACGAAATCATGTGGGACCGTTACCACAAAGGCTTCATCACCCAGGAAGAACTCAAGTGGAAACGCATGTGGCGCACCCTGCTCGATTTCAAAGTGGCCGACGAAGCGCTTTCAAAGAAGTTGAGCGCGTCGTTCCTTCAGCTACTGCCTGAAAAAAAACAGCTTTTCCCTTACACCGCTGAAATCCTGCACTACCTGTCGGAAAAAAAATACCAGATGCACATCATCACCAACGGGTTTGAACACACGCAAAAATCCAAAATCGGTAACAGCGGCATCGACCGGTTTTTCCGGCATGTGATCACTTCGGAAGCAAGCAACAGCCTCAAGCCCAAAAAGGAGATATTCGATTTCGCCATCGGCAAATCGGGGGCGGTGCTGGAAGAAAGCATCATGATCGGCGACAACCCCGAAGCTGATATCCAGGGAGCCATCAACGCCGGCATGGACAGCATTTTTGTCAACCACACCGATGCCGAAATCAAAGTAAAGCCGACCTATACCGTCAACCATCTGCAGGAACTGGAAAACATTCTTTGAACGAAAAGAAAAAACCCGCACGAGGCGGGTGAACAAAAATGTTTCTCAAGTCCGATTACATTTTTTCGGTCTTGCTGTCTTTGCTGCAGGATTTTCCACCGCTTTTTGAAGCACAGCAGGAAGAAGACTTTTTCTTGCAGCATTTTTTGCCTTTTTTACCATGGTCTGCGAAGCTGACACCGGCAAACAGCAGGGCGGCTGTCGAGAGTAAGAGTACTTTTTTCATGTTGACTGGTTTAGATTGAATGATTTTCCGTTAGAAGGAATTAAAATTACACCGATTTGACCGCTGACAGGCAAAAAAGTGGTTAAATTTTTTCAAAAATTCGACTGAAAAGGATTCAGGTGCGGGGCAAAGCTCTTTTCCCTTGCAACCTATCTTTGCGTATCTACTCAACAATCAACCGATTATGTCCGATCAATTCCGCGCATCCGTTCAAAGAGTTACTGAAAACGGAATAACCACCGTCACCTTCTTCCATCCCAAACGCAACGCCCTTCCGGGAAACATCCTTACCGAACTGGCCGAAACCATCCGCCTGGCCGGTGAAGATTCCGCAAGCAGGGTGGTGGTGCTGAAAAGCCTTGATGCGGGACTGCCTGAGGGAAAAACAGGTACGTTCTGCAGCGGTGCCAGTTTTGATGAGCTCATTGCCATACGTAACGAGGCAGAGGGGCTGGCATTCTTCAGCGGATTTGCAAGGGTGATCAATGCCATGCGGAAATGTCCGAAACTTATCATCGGCCGTATCCACGGCAAATGTGTGGGTGGTGGTGTGGGACTGGCGGCGGCGGTGGATATAGCCATCGCAGTTCGCGGTGCCGATGTCAAACTCAGCGAGCTGGTAGTGGGTATCGGCCCCTTTGTGGTAGGCCCCGCGGTAGAGCGGAAAATGGGGCTTTCGGCTTTTTCAAACCTTGCCATCAACGCAGGTGACTGGCGCAGCAGCGAATGGGCCCTGCAAAACGGACTCTATGCCGAACTGCATGACACGGTTCCAGCAATGGATGAGGCCGTGAACCGGCTTGCCCGAACGCTGGCCGACAGCAATCCCGAAGCCATGAAGGAAATGAAACATGTTTTCTGGCAGCATGCATCTGACTGGGACAACCTGCTTATGGATAGGGCCGCCATCAGCGGCAGGCTGGTATTGAGCACATTCACCCGGCAGGCCATCGAACGCTTCAAGGAAAAATCGGCCTGAGGCAATCATCACATGTACATGCCGCCGCAGGTACTGATGACCTGGCCGGTCACATAACTGCTCATATCGCTGGCCAGAAACAAAGTCACGTCGGCTATTTCCGAAGCGGTAGCAAAGCGCCCAAGCGGTATGCTTGCCTTGTATTTGTCTGCGGCTTCCCCTTCTTTGAGATAACTCGTCATATCGGTTTCCACAAAACCCGGTGCAATGGCGTTGCAGCGGATGTTGCGGCTGCCTAGCTCCTTGGCCACGCTTTTGGTGAACCCGATGATGCCCGCCTTGCTGGCCGCATAACTGGTCTGGCCCGCATTGCCCATAAGGCCTACCACGCTGCTCATGTTGATGATGCTGCCGCTTCGTGCTTTCATCATGGGCTTGATGACCTGTTTGGTCATATTGAACACGCTCCGCAGGTTGGTTTGCATGGCTTCGTCCCACTGCTCCGGTGTCAAACGCAGCAGCAGATTGTCTTTCGATACGCCGGCATTGTTCACACAAATATCCACGGTGCCGAAGGTTTTCAGCACATCATTGGTCATCGCCTCACAGGCGGCGAAATCGCCGGCGTTGCACTGATAGCTTTTCGCGTTCACGCCGGCTGCCTTGATCCGTTCTTCCAGCCGGGCCGCTTTTTCGCGGCTGCTGTCGCTCAAATAAGTGAACGCGATATGACAACCGTGCTCCGCCAGTTTCAGCGCCACGCCCTCTCCGATGCCCCGGGCCGCTCCGGTGATGATGGCTGTTTTTCCTTCAAGTAGTTTCATCTGCAGTTCTGCTGTTTTAAGTTAATGAATCGCTGCCGTTCGGGCCCTGCTTCGGGTTACAATTTGATTTTTAAAACAATTGCCGTGGGAGGTCCGAAACGGAAATCAGGCAAATGTACGCTTTGGCGTGAAGGCAAGTATCTCTTCCAGAATTTTACGTTCATTGCTCAGGCGGGGCACTTTATGCTGGCCACCCAGCTTGCCCTTGCTGCGCAGCCATTCATTGAAGGTTCCACGCTCCAGAGCATGGATGACGGGCATGCGAAGGGCGATATCGCGGTGGCGCTTGGCTTCATAATCGCTGTTCAGGTTTTTCAGCGCCTTGTCCAGTTCTGCGGTGAACAGCTCAAGGCTTTGCGGCTTTTTCTCGAACTCGATCAGCCATTCATGGGTACCGTTTCCGGAAAAACTGAAATAAACAGGTGCTGCCGTATAATCGGTCACCACGGCACCCGTGCTATCACAGGCGCGGGCTATGGCACGGTCGGTATTGTCCACAATCACTTCTTCACCGAAAGCATTGATATAATGTTTCAGCCTTCCGCTCACCTGTATCTTGTAGGGATTCAGCGAGGAAAACCTTACGGTATCGCCCACCAGATAACGGAAAAGGCCGCCCGTGGTGCTGATGACCAACGCATAGTTTCTTCCGCACTGCACTTTGTCGAGCCCCACGGTCTGCGGATGGGGCCGACCGTATTCCTCCACAGGCATGAACTCGTAGAAAATTCCGTGTTCGGTGAAAAGCAGCATGCCGTCGTCTTCGGGTTTTTCCTGACCGGCAAAAAAACCCTCGCTGGCATTGTAAATTTCCAGATAGTTGATGGGGGCGCCTATCAGTTTTTCGAACTGCTCACGGTAAGGCACAAACGAAACGCCCCCGTTGATGTACAGTTCGAGGTTGGGCCACACTTCCCGGATGGTATTCTTACCCTTGATTTCCAGGATCCGCTTGAGCAGGATCAATGTCCAGGTAGGCACTCCGGCAAGGGAAGTTACATTCTCTTCGGCGGTATGCCGGGCCAGCATTTCAATCTTCCGCTCCCACTCATCCAGCAAAGCGATGCTTAGCTCGGGTGTACGCAGCCACTGCCCCCAGAAAGGAGAATTCTGCATGAGGATGGCGCTCAGGTCGCCGAACTGGATGTCCAGTTCCTCGTTGAGGGTGGAAAGCTGATGCGAACCTCCCACGACGAGGCTCTTCCCGGTCAGCAGGTCGCTGGAAGGAAAATTCTTATAGTAGTTGGTGAGCACATCTTTGCTGGCCTTGAAATGATTTTCGCCGAGGCTTTCTTCGCTGATGGGGATGAACTTGCTTTTATCGGAAGTGGTGCCGCTGCTTTTGGCGAACCACTTCACCGGGGTATTGCACAGCACATTCTCCTCGCCGTTCATCATCCGCTGGATATAGGGCCTGATGTCGTCGTACTCCACAATGGGCACCCTTTTTTTGAACGACCTTACGTTGAACAGTTCGGAGAAATTATACTTGCGCCCGTACTCGGTGTATTGTGCCGATGTGACAAGCTCCTGCAACACCTCCCGCTGGGCCTCCACCGGGCGCGAACGCCAGTTCTGTATGCGCCAGAGCCGCATGCGGGCAAGCTTGGAAATGGCGGATGAAAGCAGTTTCATAAATGAATAGCCGGGGGTATGAGCATTTCAGAAGCCGGATTCATCTCGATGACCGGGCTTCATCATGAAGATAATCCTTTCTGCGCAACTCGAAATTCCTGCCCAGATACAAACGCCTTACCTGTTCGTCGCCGGCCAGCTCCTCTGCGGTACCGTGTTTGAAGATGCTGCCGTCAATCAACAGATATGCGCGGTCACAGATAGACAGGGTTTCGTTCACATTATGGTCGGTGATGAGGATGCCGATGTTTCGAAGCCGGAGCCGGGCAATGATTTCCTGGATATCCTCCACAGCGATGGGATCTACGCCGGCAAAAGGCTCGTCCAGCAGAAAAAACTGGGGGTCCATGGCCAGGGCCCGGGCGATTTCCGTCCGGCGGCGCTCACCACCGCTTAGCGTGTCGCCATTATTTTTCCGCACCTGCTGCAAACGGAATTCATTCAGCAGCAGCTCCAGTTTTTCGCGCTGGTCGGCCTTCGAAAGCCCTGTCATTTCCAGCACCGACGATATGTTGTCCTCCACCGAAAGCTTGCGGAACACACTGGCTTCCTGGGGCAGGTAGCCGATGCCCATCTTTGCCCGCTTGTACATGGGCAGGCGGGTGATGTTTTGTTCATTCAGAAATACCTCCCCCGAATCGGGCTTTACCAGCCCCACCACCTGGTAAAAAGAAGTAGTCTTGCCGGCGCCGTTGGGACCCAGCAGGCCCACAATCTCGCCCTGCCGCACCTCGAAAGAAACGCGGTTCACCACCGTCCGGCTGCCGTATTTTTTTACCAGTTCCCTGGTTTGTATCACTGAACCCACAGAAATAAATGTTGTTTTCCAAAAATAAACGAAATATCAGCACCCGCGCTCAAAACAAGCCATGATTCCGGACATGCAGGATTCGGGGAAAAATTCCGACAGACGAACAGTTTGGAACCTTCTTCTGTTTTGGGGTTATCTTCGCCGCCTACAAGCAAATAACGTTTATGAAGGTCACCGAACATATCGCAAAAGCCAGCGAGACCCTGGTTTCATTCGAGATTCTGCCGCCGCTGAAGGGCAAAACCATCAATACCATATACGCGCACCTCGACCCGTTGATGGAATTCAAGCCATCCTTTATCAACGTGACCTACCACCGCAGCGAAACGATGTTCAAAAAAAAGACGGACGGCAGCTTTGAAAAGATCGAGGTCAGAAAACGGCCCGGAACCGTGGCCATCTGTGCGGCCATCAAAAACCATTATAATGTGGATACGGTGCCCCACCTGATTTGCGGGGGCTTCACCAAAAGAGATACCGAAGACGCCCTGATCGACCTCAACTTCCTCGGCATCAACAACGTGCTCGTGCTGCGCGGCGATGCGGCCAAAAACGAATCGGGCTTCGAGCCGGAACCCCACGGACACGGCTATGCGGTGGACCTGCTCAAGCAGGTGGCCAACCTCAATATGGGCATTTACCAGGAGGAAGACATCAAAAACGGAGGACAGATGGATTTCTGTATCGGCACAGCAGGTTATCCCGAAAAACATTTCGAGTCGCCCAATTTCGAAACCGACCTGGCCTTTCTGAAAGCCAAGGTGGACGCAGGAGCAGATTACATCATGACGCAGATGTTTTTCGATAACGAAAAGTTCTTCCAGTTTGTGCAATCCTGCCGCGACATCGGTATCGAAGTGCCAATCATACCCGGACTGAAACCGCTTACCAACAAAAAACAACTTACCACGCTCCCCAAGATATTCCATGTGGATATCCCCAAAGACCTTTCTTCCGCAGTGATGAAGGCGAAGACAGACGAGGATGTGGTGCGCATCGGAACCGAATGGCTGGTGGAACAGTCGCGCTCGCTCAAAGCGTTCGGGGTGCCTGTGCTCCATTACTATACGCTGGGCAATCCCCGTGTGATTTATGATGTAGTGAAACAGATCCGCTGATTAGTCTTCCTTATTCTTTTCGGCTGCGGAAGCCCGTAAATCCTTCCTTTCATACACCGGAGCTCCCGATTTCATCTTCTTGTATTTCCAGCAGCGGATAGCCTCGCGGAGCGTGCCATCCGCATTGTCGGCAAAATAGGCGCGGATGTACCGGTTGTATTCGAATTGGGGAGCGGGTTCTTTTTTCCCTTTTTTTGTTGCAGCCGAATGGCGGATCAGCTTCCATTGACGGACAGCTTTCCCCAGCGTATGCCCGACATGTTGTTTCAGCCAGGCCAGAAATTCCACATTGAACGAAAAGCCGGGGCCTAATTGTTCGATGAAGAAATTCCGAACGTTGCGTGTGTTGCGGTAATTGTCGGTAATCCGTGTGTGGGGATTCAACGGCTCCCTGTTCCAGTCGAAAGACGATTTTTTAGCCCCCGACTTGACGGAACCGGTCACCTTCCCTTCTTTCAGGTAGCGTTTGATGCGGTCTGCGATTTCGGTCTTGCCTCCCGATGCATCAATGCCATGAGACCGGGCAAAAGCCTGCAGTTCATGCTTCAGCCAGTAACGGCGGAGAAAGTTTTCGGCATTGATGTGGTGTCTGTCAGGCATTTACAGCAACTTGAGCCTTTCGTTTGCCCGGCCGGATTTTCTTCAGCCATTTCTCCACCGTGGCATTCGACAAAAACAAACCGTACGGAATCATGAAAATCACCGACATGCCGTAAATGGCCAGCATGAAAAAGATGCCCGTATGCAGCAGAATGCCGGCAACCAGCATGGTCTTGCGCCATCGGGGCAACCATACCAGAAAGGGGAAAGAGGCTTCAAACAACAATACAGAATAAGTAAGCAGCGTGATGGGAATAGGGTGGTCGCCCAGCCATCGGTTGAATGCGAAAGCCCCGAAGCGTTCGTCGTTGAACGCGAAGCGGATGGACGTACCGTTGATCCAGAGCGGATCTTCGAGCTTGTGTGCAAATGCCATGAAATAGCCGAGACAAAGATTGAGCATGATGGAAAGCGCGGCCAGATTGCTCGTCAGGTTGATCAGCGCCTGGCGTTCCGGATTCCGGTTGCTTTCGGAAAAAAGCGTAAAGCGCGCATAGGTGTCGGCGAAGGAAAGATAGAACAACAGCATCAGCGCCATTTTATCGCCGCCGTTTCCATAATTGTCGTTCAGCCAATATAAAAAACACATCATCAGAAAAAGCAGGAAAGCCACCGCGTTGCGGCCGATGCCGAAAAGGTTCAGTGCCAGCAGAACAAAAGCCAGGCCCAGCAGAAAAGGATAATCGGCGCGGAAGTAGCTCGTATCCAGATGGAAAAAGCGCATGGCCCAGGAGGATTGGAGCCGAAGAATGCTGTCGTTGCTATAGATGAGTTCAAACGCGTTTCTCCTGAAAAAAAGCTGCTGCAGATACCAAAGTGAAAGGAGCACACGCATCAGGGCCAGGTAGTTGCTTTTTCTGTTTTCGGCCTGAAGCGATAAGACGATATGGTGCAGCCTGGACAATGGATCAACGGAGTTGGATCAATGATTTGAAGGTGTATTGCCGTTGTCCGGAATGCCAGCTTTCGGCCCTTGGTTGCAACGGGGGAATAAAATCGCGGGTAACAATCATTTCGCAGGGCCCATAGGGAAGCTGCCGGCCTGTACCCAAAAAAACGCTGCGGCCGTATACCAAAATGCTTCGGAAGGAAGAGGCCGAACTTGTGTCTGCGGCTATTTCGGCCGAACTGCGGCATATATAAAAACTGTCGGATTGGTCGGGAATCCTGTCAAACCAGCGCTCCTTGCCGTCATCCACCTGACGCTCAAGCCCGTTCACCACCTGAAAGAAAAGATGGTCGGCGGCGTCCTCGCTGTTGTTGAGCGGGGCCGCTTTTTTCTTCAGGGCTACAATACGCTCCCAAAGCTGGAACGTGTCGGGTACCGCCCCCATTTGCTTCGAAGGAAAAACAAGCATCACTTTCCGGTTGTACCCCGATGTGGACGAAAACAGCCGCCAGTCCTGCTTGATAAATGCCCGGTACACCATGGAAGGGAAGGGAAGATACCGCGCCATCGCAGCGGGTAAAAAAGCCATACCCAACGTGAACAGCCAGTAGCCCGCAAATAAGAACAAAATGATTCCGGAAAGCGTCTTGCCGCTGAAAAGCTCCCGGCTGAAACCGTTGCGCAACATGGATTTAAAAATAACCCCGATTATTTATCCGGTGAAATTTGTTTTCTCGTTCCATATCGGCCATCCTGCATAATTTTGCCCCCAAACAAATATCTGCATATGACACATCGGGGCAACATCATTTTAGGAGCGCTCATTTTTCTGAGCATGACAGCCGCGGCACAATCCGCGAATTTTGAATGGAAAACAGCCGTTTCAGGCGGCTATACGTATCGGTATGTTTCGAACGATCCCGTAAAAGCACGCTTTTATCAGCTGAAAAACGGACTTACCGTCATCCTGAGCCCTACAAAAAAAGATCCCCGGATCCAGTGTTTCGTGGCCATCAAGGCCGGTAGCAAAACCGACCCGGCCGACCACACCGGCCTTGCGCATTACCTCGAGCATATGCTCTTCAAGGGAACCGACAAATACGGATCGCTTGACTGGAGCCGCGAAAAGCCTGAACTGGACAAGATCGACGCCCTCTACGAATCCTACAATAGCACGACAGACGCCGAACAACGCAAAGCCATCTACCGGCAGATTGACTCGGTGAGCGGTGTGGCCGCCCGGTTCGCCATCGCCAACGAATACGACAAGATGATGAGCAGCATGGGTGCCAACGGCACCAACGCGTTCACTTCTTTCGAACAGACCGTTTATACGGACGATGTGCCCGCCAACGCCATCGACCGCTACCTCAAAGTGCAGCAGGAGCGTTTCCGCAATCCGCAGTTACGCATCTTCCATACCGAACTGGAAGCCGTGTACGAGGAAAAAAACCGGTCGCTCGACAACGACGGCTCGAAGGTGATTGAAACCCTGTTCGATGAACTGTTCAAAAACCACAACTACGGCCAGCAAACTACCATCGGTACCGTAGAGCACCTGAAAAATCCTTCATTGAAAGCCATCCGCAATTACTACAACACCTATTATGTGCCCAACAATATGGGTGTGATCATGAGCGGTGATTTCAATCCGGATGTGCTGATCAAAAAAATTGACGAGACCTTTTCCTACATGCAGCCGCGTTCGGTAACGCCTTATACGTTCAAGCCCGAAACAGAGTTGAACCAGCCGATCATCCGCGAAGTGGTAGGCCCCGACGCCGAAAATGTCACCATCGGCTTCCGGTTGGCCGGAAACAAATCATCCGATGCGCTGATGGCCGACCTGGTGGGCATGATTCTGACCAACGGCAAGGCGGGATTGATGGATTTGAACCTTGTAAAAAAGCAAAAACTGCTTCGGGCTTCGGCACAAGCCTTCCTGCTGATCGACCATGGTCTGCTCTACATGCAGGGCTTCCCCACCATGGGCCAGTCGCTCGACGAAGTGAAAACGCTCATGCTTGCGGAAATTGAAAACCTGAAAAACGGAAACTTTGACGACGGGCTGATCACCGCGATCATCAACAACCAGAAAAAGATGGTCATCCAACAGTCCGAAACCTACAGCGGAAGAGCGCGGAACCTGATGGACGCGTTCACCAACGAGCTCGACTGGAAAAACGAAGTGGCCTACACAAGCCGGTTGTCAAAAATCACCAAGAACGACGTGGTGGCCTTCGCTAAAAAATATTTCGGCGACAATTATGTGGCCGTACTGAAAAGGAAGGGAGAAGACAAGGGTGTTGTGAAAGTGGAGAAGCCGCCCATCACCCCGGTGGAAACCAACCGCGGCTCACAAAGCGCCTTCGTAAAATCCGTCAACGGAATGGCGCTTGGAACTGTTGCGCCGGAATGGCTCGATTACAACAAGGATATCCGGAAAGGCCTTGTGGGCAAAGCGCCGCTGCTCTATGTGCCCAACAAGGAGAACGGACTTTTCCGCCTGCGCTATCGTTACGAAACCGGAAACTGGAGCAACAAAAAGATTGGTGTGGCCACGCAGTACCTGCAATTTCTGGGAACCGGCAAAATGAGTGCGGAGGAAATCACCAAGGCCTTCTACCAGATTGCCTGCAGTTTCTCCGTGAACAATACGCCCGAATACACCACCATCACCATCGAGGGACTGCAGGAGAACTTTTCACGTGCGGTAACCCTCTTCGAATCGCTGTTGGCCGATTGCCGGCCCGATGAGAAAGCGCTTGAGTCGCTCAAAGCCCGGCTCAACAAGAGCCGCGCCGACGCCAAACTCAACCGGGGCGCCATCATGAACGGCCTTGTAGCCTATGCCCGTTACGGCAGCAGCAATCCATACAATCATGTGCTTGGCACAAATGAGCTCAATGCTATCACCTCGGCGGAACTGGTACAGATGATCCGATCCATGAACGGAATCGGCCACCAGATTCTCTACTATGGCCCGCAGCCGATCGAGACCCTGAGCCGACAGCTCACCACCCTGCACAAAATGCCGGCTAGTTTCGCGCCGGCCGCCACCAAGGCATCTTTTGTTCCGGTAACCCAGTCGGCAAATTCCATCCTGTTCGCCGATTACAACATGGTGCAATCGGAAATCCGCTGGGTAAGAAACAACGACAACTATGCCCCCGAAAAAGAAGCGACCGTCCGTTTCTTCAACAACTATTTCGGAGGCGGCATGAGTTCGCTGGTGTTCCAGACTATCCGGGAATCAAAGGCGCTGGCCTATTCGACCTTCGCACTGTATGCCACACCCGAAAAAAAGGAAGACCCTTTTTACACCGTGGCTTATGTGGGTTGCCAGGCCGACAAGTTCGATGAATCCGTAACCGCAATGAACGAATTGCTGAATGACCTGCCCGAAGTGAAAACCAATATTGAGGCGGCCAGAACCGGAATTAAAAAGGATATTGAAACTGAAAGGATCACGCAGGACCAAATCTTGCTCGACTATCTGGCTGCCCAGCGCAAAGGCATCGACACCGACCTGCGCAAAAAAATCTACGGAGCGGTCGATAAGATCGGATACCCGGAATTGAAAAGATTTCATCAGGAGAACATAGCAGGGAAACCTTATACGCTTTGCGTACTGGCCTCGGAAAAGAAATTGTCGCCCGAAAAAATGGCCAAATACGGCAATGTCACCAAACTGACGCTCGAACAGATTTTCGGATATTGATAAACCCCTGATGGACTTTTGCAAAAAGGGTTGTCCCAAACAGGACAACCCTTTTTTTGCCTCCTTGGTTGGCATCCTCACCAAACACAGTATGCGTTATACCGATTGCCAAGATTTTAAGAACTAGAAAACAGATGCTAACTTTTTGAAGTTAGAGAGATGGGCTAAAAGAAAAGTCGCCTTCGCATTATGTGGATAGACCTCCCCTGAGCCCTCCAAAGGAGGGGAAGAAGATGCATCCTATTCCCCTGTCTGGCGCACGAGTCCGCTCTTGTGTCTGGTTGTTACCAATAGCGATTTCAAAGATTTAAAAAAATAGATTCCAACATCCTGAAGTTAGAGAGATGTGATATCTGTAATGCACCATGCCGATTGGATATCTGTAATGCACCAATTTTATTGGCACAAACAGCTATCACATCGGCATTATACAGGGATATTTCGGTCTGGACGCTAAATCCCTTTCGTATAATTTCATTGGCCCAAACAGCCATCAAATCGGCATTATACGTAAACAATGTAGTCTAAACAATACCGCATAAACGTTTTGCTTCGCCCAGCCCGCCATCAAATGGAGATAATCAGCTTTAAAAGGGTTTCCCGTGCGTCATCCGGATCAGCGGGGAGGCAGAAGCAGGAAAAGTCCGGAAAGCCTGAATGAAGAGATTGGTTAGCGCCGGTTTTCCGAAAAAACGCTGTATGGTCCTGCCCGTTCGTAAGCGTAAGGCAAACGCGTTCCGCCATAGCTGCCGGTACTGCGCTTCCATCTGTTCGCGTGTGATTTGTTTTTGAAGAAACGGGTGCATGCAATCGAAAGCCAGTTTGCTGCCATGCAAGGCCATGCTCATGCCGTTGCCACAGAGCGGTGTGATCATGCCTGCGGCATCGCCCAGCAGCAGTACATGTTGTTCTGTTTGGGTTTTGGGCTGAAAACTGATCTGTGAAATCGTCAACGGGCTGTTGTAAAGAATGGTGGACCTGGAAAAAATTTGCTTCAGGAACGGATTGCGGTACAATACTTCTTCCTGCATTTTCCCGATGTTGTTTTGGTGCCTGCCCAGGTTCGCCGCCGTGGTCAGGTAACAGAGGCAATACCGCCCCTCTTCTATCTTGGAAATGCCGCAATACCCGTTTTCAAAATTGTGGAGCGAAATGAGATCGTCCGGATGATCGGTTTCAATATGGTATTTCACTCCGATGTAGTTGTTGAGTTTGGACGGCTTGTTCTTTACAAATGGACGGTTCCATTTGATATCCAGGTTGCTGCGCTTGCCAAAAGCACCGGCCGCCAGTTTGCTGGTGAATATTTTTCCTTCCGCCCGGATCTGGAACAGGTCTCCTTCCAGTTCCACATCGGCCACTTTATGGTCTTCGAGCAGAACGACTCCGGCCTCCCTTGCCAGTGCTGCAAGTGCGGCATCCAGCTTATGACGGCTGATACCAAATCCGCCAAGCGGGAGCCGGGTTTCAAACGATTTTCCATTGGGCGCCGTCACCTGCAGCTGCCGGATGATGGGCAGTTGCATGGAAGAAAGCGGCAGCCCCAGCCCTTCCAGAAAATCCCAACTTTCCAAACTGATGTACTCGCCACAGACCCGGTGAAATGGAAATTGTTCTTTTTCGAGCAACAGCGTGCGGTAGCCGGCCCGCGCCGACTGGATAGACAAGGCCAACCCGGCCAGCCCGCCACCCAACAGGGCCATATCGAAAGGGGTGTCATTCATGTTTGTAAACAAGTAACCACCGGAAGGCCCATTTCCATTCCAGTTCCACATTTCTGTTAAGTGTTTTCCGCCCCAAGTCAAGCAGTTCAGTTCGGCGAAATCCGCGCAGCACACTGAGTGGCGCGTCATTTTTTACAAGATAGGATTTTGAAAACAGACCCGTCAGCCAGCGGATCAGATAATAGGCCATCGGATGCCGGTGCAGGTCGTTCACAAAAAAACCCAGGGTTGATTTCTCCTTCATCCATCGCCACTGTTCCAGCAACTCCGCTTCCCTGAAATGATGACAAAACAGGGAAGAAAAAAGAATGTGCGGCTTGGATGTGAAATCCACGGTCTTGTAATCCGAGCAAATGAACCGGATGCCGGTGTTTTGCCTGCGGCTTTCCGCGTATTGGATGCAATTCGGATTCAGGTCGATTCCGGTATACTCAGCGGCCACTCCCTTGCGTTCAAAGTATGTTTTTATCACCCGCAGGTTGTCGCCACCGCCACATCCTATTTCACAAACATGCAAGGGGACATTGGATGCAAGGCCTGGCCGGAGCAGGTTGCGAAGGCCGCTCAGGGTAATCCGGTGCCCGCCAAGCCAGCGGTTGATGAAATCCAGTTCCTGCATGTTTCGGCGGATGTCTTCAAAGGGAATATTCTCGCCATCCAGCAATTCTTTTTTGTCGGCACGTTGTGAAAATTTACGCATAAGCCGCCGTGAATGTTTCCATGGTGAGTCCCGGACCAAACGCGGCAGCAAACACAGGTCCTTTGGTTTCTTGCCGCATCAGCTCTTTGAGCACGAACAACAGGGTGGGCGACGACATGTTTCCATACGAACGTAAAATATCGTAGCTAGCCTGCAGCGCTTCCGCTTCCAGTCCCAGACATTTTTGGATGGCTTCCACAATTCGTTTTCCGCCGGGATGTATGCACCATTGGCCGATGTCCTCTTTGCAAAGTCCGGCCTGTTGCAGGGCTTGCAGTACCAGCCGGTCGAAATCCGCTTCAATCAATTCAGGCACATAGCCGCTGAGCGTCATGAGAAAACCGGTCGAGGAAAGCTCCCAGGCCATATCGCGCTTTCCTTTGGGCACCACTTCGCTGTAAAAATGGGTGAGCCGCAAACCTTTCGATGGAAAAGTATCGGGCGTCACCAGGGCCGCTGCCGATCCGTCGCCGAACAAGAGGGTGGAGGCAATGTGGTCGGGCGTGGGCTCTCTTTGAAAATGCAGGGTACACAGTTCGGTACAAACCAGCATGACGCGGGCTCCGTCATCGGTTTTGCAGATGGCATCGGCCAGCTTCAGCGCATGGATGGCGGCATAGCATCCCATGAAATTGAGCGAGGTGCGGTACAGATTGGGGCGTAAACCGAGCCGCTCCATCAGCTCCAGATCCAGTCCGGGGGCACTCATGCCCGTACAACTTACGGTGATGAGGTGGGTGATTTCACGGGGATCGATGAAGCCTTGCGCACAGTTGCGTATGCCGGTTTCCGAAAGCGGACCCGCATGCCGTTGATACCAGTGCATGCGGAGTTCCAGCGACGGGAAGGGATCCAGGGTTTGGTGTTGGGGATAAAATTCCCATTCGGGCATAGGCCGGCTGTAGTCGGGTATCACCGAATAACGGGAGGCGATCCCGCTTTTGTTGTACAGAAACCTGAGCTTCCGGTTCTCCTCCGCATCCAGCGCATAGGCCTGCTGCATGAACTGCAGGATCTCTGTCTGAAGATGCTTATGTTCCGGAACGGCGGTTCCCAGTGAAATGATCTTACTCAAA
>JBIIDU010000190.1:0-4750 GCA_044238165.1 Ferruginibacter sp.
CGCTACCTCAACGGAGAATATTCCGGATATCCGAACGGTTATCCCAACACCACCATGCCCGACCCCCTGGCCATACAGTTCGGCAGTGGCACTTCGATGGTCTTACAGGGCCCCTCCTCCCCAATGGGCTACACCATCAGCGACCCCAATGCATTTGTCAACAATGCCAACGGTGGTCAAGACCCCGTTCCGACCGACACCCCGCAAGGCATAAAACTGCAATACGTGCGCGACGTGGCACGGCAGGCCGAATTCTTCAATGCGGTGGTGCAGGGGGCTTATAACCGCACGGGTAATAACAACCTTACCACCTACCCGTCGAACAAGCTGGCCGACCAGCTTAAAATTGTGGCCCGGCTGATCAACGGCGGCCTGAAAACCAAAATATATGTCGTGACACTGGGCGGCTTCGACACGCATGCCAACCAAACCAATACGGGTGATACCACTACGGGGGACCATGCCACGTTGATGAGCCGGCTGGGCGACAGCATAAAAGCTTTTCAGACCGACCTGACGCTGATGAACCAGCAACAGCGGGTGCTGGGCATGACCTTCAGCGAATTCGGAAGAAGAATCAAGAGCAACGACAGCGGAGGCACCGACCATGGCTATGCGGCTCCGCTCTTTGTGTTCGGCACCAAGGCCACCGGAGGCATCATCGGCACCAATCCGGTATTGCCGGTCAGCGCCGGCAGCCAGGACAATATCGCTATGCAATACGATTTCCGGAGTGTTTATTACAGCATCATGAAACGATGGCTTTGTCAGGACAGTGCGAGTCTGCAACAAATCGTGCTGCAGAATTTTGCCGACATCAACCTCTGCAACAATACCGATTGTGCTCCGCTGGGAAGGCCCGAACGGCAGCCGGAGGATCTTGTAAGTTGCGCCCCGAACCCGGTGCTAAACATGACGACAATTAGCTACACCACTTCCGGTGGGCTTACCATGCTGCAGTTACTGACCAAAGAGGGCAATGTTGTCAAAACCCTACACGAACAGGTTTACGCCACACCGGGCAACCATTCCCGTCAGGTAGATCTGTCAGGATTGAAAAGTGATATCTATTACATCAGGATACAAAACGGCAGAAAGGTGCAAATGAAACCAATCGTAAAAGCCCCTTGAAAGCAATCGGACTTTTGCCCGGAATACCAACGAAATACGGATTGCTTTAAACCCCTGAATCCAACCTGAGATTCTCCTTTCGCCTGTTTTCTAAGTGAAGACGGAGGGCAGTAGCTGCCTCTCTGAAATTTCACCATTTATACATTAATCGCTACATTTACCTCCGATAAACCAAAACAACATCATCTCATGAGAAAATTTTTGTCATTTTTTGTCCTCATGCTCTTATGCTCCCTCTTTTCATTTGCCCAGCAAACGATCAGCGGGCGGGTTACCGACCGTAACGGGCAGCCGCTTGAAGGAGTAACTGTAAAAGAAAAAGGGAAATCGACGGGTATTACCACCGACCGCGACGGAAACTACAGCCTTCAGGCCAGTGCCAAAAACGCAACACTGGTATTCAGTGGAGCCGGTCTTACTGAGCAGGAAGTAGTTACAAAAGGCAACATTTCCGATATCAGCCTCCGCCCATCGACCATCGGACTGGGCACTGTGGAAGTAGTAGGCACCCGCAGCCTGCAGCGTACAGCCACCGAAACAGCGGTTCCGGTGGATATCATCCCCATAGCAAAAATCACCAATACCCTGGGACAGGTCGACCTGAACCAGATACTGCAGTACGTGGCACCCTCCTTCAACAGCAACCGCCAGAGTGGTGCCGACGGAGCCGACCATGTGGATCCTGCCACACTCCGCGGCCTTGGCCCCGACCAGACCCTCGTGCTGGTAAACGGTAAAAGATGGCACCAGTCGTCGCTGGTGAACCTCTACGGCAGCCGCGGACGCGGAAATACCGGTACCGACCTGAATGCCATTCCCGCTTCCGCTATCGAACGCGTGGAGATTCTGCGCGATGGTGCCGCTGCCCAGTACGGTTCGGATGCGATTGCTGGCGTAGTCAACATCATTCTGAAGTCGGCCACCAACACAGGATCGGCCAATGTGTCCGTTGGCAGTTTCATCACCGGCTACGGCAGCAGCCTAAACTCGCCTTTAGGCAAGGTAATCAGCAGCCGTTCCGACGGACTTACTTTCGCAGGTAATGTGAACTACGGCTTCAAACTCAAGAAGAACGGATTTGTGAACCTCACAGGCGACTACCTGAACAAGGCCCGTACCTTCCGCCCGAACTTCACCACACTTTACCCCGACGATTACCGGCGTAAGGCTGGCGATGGCGCCATCGAGAATATGTCGCTCTACATCAACTCGGGGTTTGAAATCAACGCCAAAAGCAGTTTCTACTTCTTCGGCGGTATCAACGGACGCCGGGGCAGCGCTTATGCCTACACCCGTTATCCCGAGAGCGAGCGCAACGTGCTGTCAATCTATCCCGACGGCTTCGACCCCATCATCAAATCGAACATTCGCGATCTGGGGGCTTCCTTCGGTATCAAAACAAAAATCTGCGGCTGGAACGCAGACTTTAATGCCACCCTCGGCAGCAACCGATTCAAGTACAATGTGGACAATACCCTCAACTCGTCTCTCGTAGGCCAGTCTCCCACGAGTTTCTACGCAGGAGGCTTTTCCCTCACACAGAACGTAATCGGCGCCCATTTCAACAAAGCCTTCAAATACCTGAACGGCCTGAACATTGCCTGGGGAACTGAACTGCGGCAGGACCAGTACCGGATTTTTGAAGGGGATATCGCCTCCTACAAACAATACGGACCTGTTGTATTCAGCATTGACGGCACCGACACCACGTTCCGTCCCGGCGGTTCACAAGGGTTTCCCGGTTTCCAGCCAGGCGATGCTACGCTTAAGAGCAGGACCAATCTGGGCGCCTATATCGACGGCGAACTCGATGTGACGAAAATATGGATGCTTTCCGGTGCGCTGCGCGTGGAGCATTACAGCGATTTCGGCTGGACCACCAATTTCAAACTCGCTTCCCGCGTGAAACTTTCCAACAAGGTTTCCATTCGCGGAAGCATCAGCACCGGCTTCCGGGCCCCTTCCCTGCCCCAGATCAATTTTGCCAACACGTTCACCAACGTAGTATCGGGTGTAATCAGCGAGATTGTCATAGCGCCCAACAGCGGGCCGCTGGCCAAAACGGCAGGTATTCCGGAGCTGAAGCAGGAAACCTCGGTGAACTCCAGTCTCGGCATTACAGCTAAACCCTTCCGCAATTTCACACTGACTGCCGACGGCTATATTGTCAATATCAAAGACAGGGTGGTACTTACCGGCCTCTTCGACCAGTCGGACGATGCCATCGGCAGCATCCTCCGCGATGCGAATATTGCCAGCGCCCAGTTCTTCACAAATGCCGTGAATACCAGAACAATCGGACTTGACCTGATTGCCACCTACATGCATAAGCTCCACGGCGGACGCCTTCGTTATTCGCTGGCCGCCAACTTCAACAATCCGCAGATTTCCCAAATCAAATCTCCTGCGGCACTCTCCGGCAAAGAGGATGTCTACTATGGCAGAAGAGAGCAATACTTCCTGCTTGCATCGGCCCCTCCGCGGAAGGTGAACCTGACCTTTGATTATCAGAAAGACAATTTCAGCGTCAACCTGCGTTTCACCAACTTCGGCAAGGTGGAACTCATCAACTTCGCAAATGAGGTGGAAGTGTTCAACGCCCGCACCACCACCGACCTTTCATTCTCTTATTTGTTCAACAACAAAGTGAATGTGACCATCGGTGGTGCCAACATCTTCGATGTGTATCCGCAGCACCAGAACTCCGCCAATACCGAAACCGGAACTATGTTCGAAGCGGTACAGATGGGCATGGGCGGCGCCTTCTACTTCGGAAAAATCGGCATCAGGCTTTAACGCGCATATCCAAACAATTTTACAGGCGCCCTTTCAAAGGGCGCTTTTTTTTGCCATTACGGAACTGGTCTGAACCGTTGATTAGGCTGATTTTTTGATTTCGCTGAGATGTTGTTGGGTACCCAACGAAATTGGTCCATTACAGACATCCAATCTCTCTAACTTCAGGATGTTGGAATCAATTTTTTTAAACCTTTGAAATCGCTATTGGAAACAACCAGACACAAGAGGGGAATTGGATGCATCTTCTTCCCCTCCTTTGGAGGGGTAAGGGGAGGCCTATCCTCATAATGCGAAGGCGACTTTTCTTTTAGCCCATCTCTCTAACTTTAGGAAGTTAGAATCTATTTTATATTTTTTAAAATCTTGGCAACCGGTATTACGCAGAAATCAGGGCAGCAACAGTACTTTTTGAAATAACTTTGAAGTAAGCAACATGGAAAAAGAAAAACTCCGCCTAGATAAATACCTCTGGGCCATCCGGCTGTTCAAATCGCGCAGCATGGCCACGGCTGCCTGTGAGAGCGGCAAGGTGAAGTGTAAGACGGAAGCGGTGAAACCTGCCCGTGCCGTAACCGTGGGCGATGAGTATGAGGTCAAAACACAGGCAAAGAGCTGGGTGATTCGCGTAACGGCATTGCTGCACCAGCGTGTGCAGTACAAAGAGGCCGTATTGCACTATGCCGACATCACTCCGCCCGAAGAGCTGGAACGCATCCGTTTTCAGGCCGCCGTATTCCACACCGGAAAGCGGCTCAGCAAACAAGGGCGCCCGACCAAGAAGGACAAACGCGACCTTGACGAGTTTCTGCAATAAGGCTAC
>JBIIDU010000191.1:0-4736 GCA_044238165.1 Ferruginibacter sp.
ATCAGCACCGGTTAGCTTTTTGATTGACAAGCTGAATGTGATGAACAAGGCCAACGGGTGGGAATTTCATCTGAGCCGTTAGTGTCTCCACCCCTCGTCCTAAGGGCATCTTCAAAAGTTATAGCCATTCAAAAAAATTCGTCTATACATCAGTGTTTTATCCTATATCCGGCAAATGACCTGACCTACCGGCATACCCCGGGCATGATAAAAGTGAAAAAGGCATAGCTGAATCATGAAAGAAGCAATTGGGATAACCCATTCATCCCTTCTTCTTTTCGCCAAGCGCGCAGATTTTCCGGACATTATCCGAATGAAAATATCCCTATCTTGACGCATCAATTACTCGCCAAAAAGACAAGTAAGGCCGATGCAACACGATGAACAGGTATGGAAGCGGTTACTGCTGCTTAAAAACTTTCTGCGCGAACAGACTACGCCCGAAAATGCCGTGCTGCATCTGGGCCCCGACGATAGCATCAGCCTTTATAACGGAGAACCTACCGAAGCCGGTTCCTGGTTGGTGGATACCGGCTCCGCGCTGCTCCAACCCGAACACACCCGAAACAGCACCATCATCCGCATCAATGACAGCCTGCTTTGCAGTATTGAACCTTCTTCGTTTGCTCCGTTGCCGGACGCCATCAATTTCATCCGCCTTTATCTTCCTGCTGTGATGGCCCTTCATTTCGCAAGGCTGCGCGCAAAGCCCTATGTGATAGCACACCTCACCCAATCGATAGACGGACGCATCGCCACCGGAAACGGACATTCGAAATGGATCGGCAATCAGGAAGACCTTTGCCATGTGCACCGCCTGCGCTGCTTATGTGATGCCGTACTGGTGGGCAGCCAGACGGTGCAGCTCGACGAACCCCGGCTCACCGTTCGGCATGTGGAAGGGCCATCGCCCCGAAAAGTGATTGTAGGCAATACGGCCTGCAAACTCGACAGCCTTTTGCCGGACGATGCCGCCGAGCTCCTTTCGTTCAGCAACCAACCGGTCTATCCCGACCAGCAACAGGTCCGCGAATATGTTTTTGATGGCGAAGGCGTAGCCTGCTCCGATATCCTGAACACGCTCTTTCAGGAAAATGTTTTTTCAGTATTAATTGAAGGAGGGGCAAAAACCGTATCCCGCTTCATCAGCGAAAAACAGGTCGACAGCCTGCAGATCCACATTGCCAACAAATTGCTGGGCTCCGGCCGCGCGGCATTCGCGTTGCCCGAAATCGAACATATCAGCGAATCCATACACCTCAAAGCGGTCGCCCATTACAAGCTCGGCGATGAAATACTGCTCACTGCCCATGTATAAGATGGTTGCACTCTGGCATATTGATCCAAAACTCAGCGTGCTGAAAGAGGCGGCTGCATTTGGCGGAGCCGATACCCTCATCAAAGCAGCCTATTCGCTCATCAGCACCGGAACCGAAAGGCTTGTGGCCTGCGGTGATGTTCCCGTATCAATGCATGCATCGATGGCGGTACCCTACATGGAAGGCCATCTCGGCCTGCCGGTGAAATACGGTTACTCGCTGGTGGGGGAAGTGCTCAGCAGCAATACCCTGGCACAAGGAACAAGAGTGCACCTGATGCACCCGCATCAGGATGTTTGCAGCATCAGGGATATTGATGCCATACCGGTTCCGGACACGGTTCCGCTGAAACGCGCACTGCTCGCCGCCAATATGGAAACCGCCATCAACGCGGTATGGGATGCCGGCCTTACAGAAAAGGCACCGGTGCTCATAGCCGGCTACGGCACAGTGGGCGCATTGCTGGCAAGGTTGTGCAGCAGCCACTTCGGTTGCACAGTCAGCGTGCTGGAAAACAATCCGCTAAAGAAAGCGCTGGTTGAAGCACATGGCTACAGGCTGGCCGGGACTGACGATGAGGAATATCCGTTCACCTTTCATTGTGCGGCCAGCGGAGAAGCCCTGCAATACTGTATCGACCGGGCTGCACCCGAATCAGCCGTGATTGAACTGAGCTGGTACGGAACACGCAACGTATCGTTGTCGCTGGGCGGAAGTTTCCACCGAGGTAGAAAAAAAATCATCGCGAGTCAGGTATCGGAAATCCCGCCACACAAAAAAAATGAGTGGACCTATGCCCGACGGAAGGAATATGCCTTCCGGCTGCTGGGCGATGATTTTTTTGACTGCCTGCTCACAAACGAAATCCCATTCCATAAAAGCGCCGATTTCTTCAATCAGAACCGCAACAATCCTTTGCCGGGCATCGGCTATTATATCAGTTATTAAACAAACCATCATGTACAGCGTAAAAATCAGAAAACACATCATGATCGCCCATTCGCTTACGCATCCCGGTTTCGGCCCTGCCCAAAAAATGCACGGAGCCACCTATGTGGTAGATGCGACCTTCAAAGCAGCAGCGCTCAACGAAATGAATATTGTGATTGATATCGACAAAGCCGGCCGTATACTGGACGACGCCCTGGCCCCGCTGCAGTACCAGAACCTCGATGCGCTTCCGGAATTCAAGAATATCCTCACCACCACCGAATTCCTGGCGGCACATATCCATCAATCGATCAGCCACTCCTGTGCCGGTTTTTTCAACGGCACGCTCAAGATCACACTGGGTGAATCGCATGTGGCATGGGCAGCTTATGAAAATGCGGTATAATGAAGGTCTGTCTCATTGCCCCCGATCCGCGGACCTTTGTTTCCGGCGGCAATATCTATAACCGCAACCTGCTTAGGGCCTGCAACCGTCTTTTCGATATCGAACGGATGGACCTCGGGGAATACTTCAACCGAAACAGAAAAAAAACCATCGCTATTTTCGACAGCATTTATGTGAATGAAATTGCGGAACAGGGCTTTGTCATTCCCCCAGGTTCCCTGCTGCTGATCCACTATCTCCCAGTTTTCAGCGATAAAAATCCCACGGAGCAAAAAATTCATGCCGCGGAAAAAATATTGAAGCGATTCGCCGGATGGATAGTAACAGGTGCGTATACCCGAAAATGGCTGCAAACCCATATCCAGCGACCTAGGCCCATTGCACTGATTCTACCTGCCATTGCGCGAATCAAGAAAGAAATATTAGCACCGCCTCCTCCCTACCGGGTGCTCGTAGCCGGCAATCTCATACCCGTAAAGGGTTTGATACCCTTGCTTCGGGCGCTTGAAAAGGAGAAGCCGCGGCAGTTGCAGATTACCCTGGCCGGCGATGACCGTCTTGACCCCGCGTATGCCGGCAGGCTGCACGAAATGGTGAACCGATCATCCTATTTGTCAAAACACATCCAATTCCATAAAGCAGCCGGCCGCAACAACTACCCGAAACTACTGGGCCGCAGCCATCTGCTTATTTCCGCCTCGCGCTTCGAGACCTTCGGCATGGCGGTGCACGAGGCCTTGTACAATGGCGTGCCGGTTTGGGCATTGCCTTCGGGGAATATTGCTCAGATCCAGCATCCATTGCTGCATACCTTCGGCTCGCTGACCACGCTTGTGGCATCGCTGAAAAGAATCTCCAACAAATTACCGGAACCGGGCACTATTGCAAATACCGAAAAGCAGTATGGATGGAAGGATGCTGCAAAAATCCTACAAGCATTTCTTGATACGGATTATCGTATTGAATCTTAGGATCAGGTATAAACCCCTGCACATGCTAGCTCATAGCTATGCGACACATTTGCTGAAATTGTTCACGGGCTGCGGAACGTTCAGGAATTGTTGGGACATAAAAGCCCGAAAACAACGCAAAACTATACCCATATAAGCCGGGAGGCACTGGATAGATTTACAAGTCCTTTTGACAAATTAAACATCAGCTAAAGGAATTATTATGCAACTCAATAACCAATTTTATTGCACAATAATACCTGTAATAGTATGGATTTATGCAAATTTTTTTGCATTGAGTTGCATAGATATACGAGCAGTAGGGAACCCTATAACGACATCCTACTCTGATTTTGACACCTATGTCTTTGCCGCACTACCCGACTTTTTTAGCAGGCTACAGGGTAAACAACCTGTAAACCAAAACTACTCCGGCAAAAGGCTGAATATAACATCGAACCCAACATTAATCATATTCTAAAGTGACATTTTTCATTTTCTATGTCTGACTATAATCATTGATTTACAATAAATATAAATTCATCTTCTCTGAGAAAAAAACAGGTCCCAACCGATTTTTTAGCTAACTCAAAAAGTGGTGTCCGCTTTGCCATCAATTGGGGCACAAGGCAGAAATTGGAATTAGTCTTCTTTCATGTTCTTTATATCTTAAAGCCAACGCAATGGAGTGATTCATACTTTGAAAGACATGCAGAACAAGAAGAAAAAGAATGCAAAACAAAATTTGAAAAATATATAGCCGGCATTTACAGTAGTATAAATGTAAAGCCCGGCAAGCATTCTTTTGTAATTACTCAAGGAATAAGTGCTGATATTACAATTTTGGATTATTGCAGGAAAAACAAGGACGTTGATTATATCTGTATCAGCACCCGGGGAGCAGGAAAATTCAAAAAAATATTTGGTACCAATACCGGCAACTTGATTACAAAGTCAGAGGTACCCGTGCTTGCTGTCCCCAAAACCTACAAAGTTGCTGATACAAAATATATTTTATACGCAGCAGATTTTCGTAATTACTCAGCAGAAATAAAAAGTGTTGTTGATTTTACATTGCCGCTTAAAGCAGCTATTGAGGTATTACATTTTACCTGGCCGGGTGAAATTACT